>DAOPYA010000034.1:24663-42435 GCA_035352635.1 Candidatus Rifleibacterium sp. | reverse complement strand
GAGGTCGAAATTGAAGAAGAAGAGGAAGAGGAAGATGACTCTGAGGGAAAGTAACCCGCTCAGGCAGATGCTGCGCGACCCTTACTAACGCTGGCGGGTATATTCTGCGAATATTTCTGGGGCTTCTTTGCTGACTTCGGGCCAAAAATAGAGCAACAGGTTTAAATTTCCGCGCACCCGCTTAAAGCCGCCGAGGGGCCCGGCATGCGAACCCCCGCCAATGATGGCTTCAAAGGCCTGTCTGCCAGAGTAACCATGGCGGTGTCTGAGATATGATGCAATTATAGCACCGGTTCTATCGCAACCCCACATACAATGAACATAGGTTCCAGAGGCTATCAGCTGCATGATTTCGGAGGTCTGGGCGCTGTCTGGAACTTGTTCAGCGTTCATGCGCATTTTGACCAGTCTGATTTTTTCATGGCCGGCAATCTCGCTGAGGCGATCAGTGAATGAATCACGCAGCGGAACATGCAGCAGGAGCAGGGAAGTTGCCCCCATTTTTTTCAGGAAACGAAGGTATTCAGCGACTTTCTCATCAGAATTGTTCTTTTTTACTGGGTTAAAAAGGTAGCCGCCAGCCAACAGGGCATTATCAATGGCCCTGAAATTGTATGGTACCTTGCCGCTTCCGTAAGCGTCGGCATATTTAACGACTGTTGATTGGGCCTGGCAGAATGCGAACGGGAAAATACAAAGGAGCGCGGCAAAAAGAAAACGGCACTCCCGAAGGGAGCGCCGCCAGATATAACAGAGAATAGCCGTCACTCAGACTTTGCGGTAAACATTAAGACCGACTTTTTCTTCGCGGCCGGGAATCGCATAGTTGCCTTCAGTAGAAGCGATAAGAAGTGACTTGCCTGAAGAAGACTTACCAAATTCTTTTGTCAGATCAACTTTAAGGGTCAGAATATTGCCTTCGATAGTCATTTCGACGTTTTTCATAAATTCCTCCTGTGGTGGGCAGACCATTTGTTGCTAGAGAGTAACACACAACAAATCACTTTTCCAGCTTTTTGTCAGATAAAAAAGCAGCATTCTGAAAAATCAGAATGCTGCTTTATTTAGCATTACTGCTGAGGGATTCTCAGGGTCATACCAACTTTGAGAAGCTTGGGATTAGTGATGCCATTGTATTCAGCGATTTTCTTCCACTGGCCAGAGGTGCCAAAGAGAGCTTTGCTGATCTTGCCGAGGGTGTCGCCTGATTTAACAACATACTGGCTGACGCCCTGGTCGGCTGCGGGTTCTTCGGTAGCCTGGGGTTCGGCATATTCTTCGGTATCCGGAGC
This sequence comes from Candidatus Rifleibacterium sp., assembly GCA_035352635.1. Classification (GTDB taxonomy): domain Bacteria; phylum Muiribacteriota; class Ozemobacteria; order Ozemobacterales; family Ozemobacteraceae; genus Rifleibacterium. The sequence goes on along the minus strand of DAOPYA010000034.1, from coordinate 41,143 downwards.
ATCGGCCTGGGGTTCTTCGACTACGGGTTCAGCAACCGGTTCTGGTTCAACATAGGCTTCGGGTTCGGCTACGGGTTCGGCAGCGGGTTCAACAACCGGTTCAGCAGCGGCTTCAACCTGTTCGAGAAGCTTGAAGGTTCTAACCTGAACGGCACCAGAAGGATATTTCTGATCGGGTTTGAAAACATTGCCGAATACTCTGATCTTAACGCTGCGGTTTTCGCCGAGGCTGGCGGCTTTTTCGCCAATCAGAAGCAGGTTCTGACCATCAAGGGTCTTGAACATTACTTTGCCTTCGGCAACAGAATCAACAACGCCAGTCACAGTGGTTGAGCGGCTTTTTTTGCTGAACCAGCTGCCTGGTTTCCACCAGTCTTTAGCAAAAACGCTGTTCGGCAAAGCAAGCATAGCCATGATGACGACAAGAAACAAATTTTTTCTCATTGTGATAAACGCCCCCTGTATGAATTAGTTCACAGAAGGAATGTATATAACTTTCAGTACACAATTTCAAGAGGTAATTTCAGGCTATTAAAGATAAATAAAAACAAAATACTACGAATTCTTCGCATTTGCTCGCGATTTCATCGCCAAATTAAATTTATGCTTTACTGAAGCCTGAAAGATTTAATTGCCTGGTTCATAATCTGGTCATAAGCTGAATCCAGGTCAGACCCGAGAAAAAATCGCAGCAGACTGACTTTCTGCCCCGCAAACACCAGATAATCTACGACTGAAAGCGGCCCACCCGATGCCTTTAACTGCCAGCGAATGCGATAAACCTGACGTTCGCTATCAGTCAGTCTTTCAGGCCCTTTTCTTGACAGCAGTGAAATATCTTCGTTTCTTTCGACTTCGCGGGTTCGCTGGTCAACATATTCGTTCAGGACCTGATCGACAGGTTCGTTATTTTCAGAGACCAGAATGCTCAATCTTTCACGGAAAGGGCCTATCAGGTCAGCCTGCCCGCCTGAGGCGGCATTGTTTGTGGCCTCGCCATGCCAACCGGCCGGCAGGTCGATCGTTGATCTGCCAGAAAAAATAGCAACCGGAAGATTCGCACCAGCATTTCTTGGGTAAAAGCCGCTTTTATTCAGTGAATACATCTGATTAAGGCTGAAAATAGTCAGAATAATACAGCTCAGCAACGAGATCAAGCCGGCGATGCGCTTTAATAAGGGTCGGTTGATGACTGGCACCAGAAAAAGACCGATCAACGCCCCGGCGAACAACCCGCCGAGATGTGCGCTGTTATCGACCGCCTGTTCAACGACACCGATAATCAGATTTATAACCAGAAGAAACACGAGAGTTGAAAAATTATTGCGCCGTTTCAGGCTCTCTGAGCCATTAACATGCAGAAGCTCAAACACCAGTGCGACCGAAAGCAAGCCGAGCACAGCCGCCGATGCGCCCGCCGAAAGTGGCTGGCCAGCATAAACAGCCGCTGCGCCGCCGGCAATACCGCACATAAAATAAATGCCCGGGAAAAGCTGCCAGCCAGCTATCGTTTCGATTGGCGGGCCAAAAAATTTTAGAGCGATAAGATTCATGAGAAGGTGCAACCAGCCAATGTGAATGAACTGGTAGGTGAAGAGACGAAAATATTCGCCATTTTTCACCAGAAACGAGCTGTTAGCGCCGATTTCAATCAGGCTGACCACATCTTCAACGTTGTATAAAGTCATCAGAACAGCTGATACGATCATGGTTACCCAGCCCAGAATACTTGAAAAGGTTTCGGAAAATTGAAGGGTTTCGGCCAGCACTGATTCTTTGCCGATCAGATCAAGAAAGGTCTGACGGTGTTGCTCATACAACTCATTTAAGCGTGGCCGCAGGCGACCCGCAAAAAACTCACGACTTTCGATCAGCGAAAAAAAGCGCTTGCGCATAAAAGGCAGCATGGCTTCACCGGCGGCGGCAGAGTCATCATCGGCACTTTCGTCGGCTTCGGCCGTATTGCCGGCTTCATCTGGGTTGTCTATTGCTGTCGGTTCGCCAAGGGCTCTGATAACGCCAGCCATCGTTTTTTCGCCGGCTGCAAAATCGCCCGAATTGAAAAGGCAGACGCCATGCCAGAAATCTTTTAACGGCTGGGGCAAACGTTCGATACCTTCTTCGGCAGCCTGCATCAGTGCCTCAAATTCAGCGAGCCACCCGAGGAAAGCCAAAAAAATCATACGGCTGATAACAAGATTGGCGCGTTTCTCTGGCGATGTGTCTTCGCCGTCGTTGAGCTGGCTTTCGAGTGCCAGCTGGGCAGCAATGGCTTCTTCATATCTCGAGGTTTCGAGATAGGCGCGAACCAGGTAGAGAAGCTCTTCGAACGAATGCTGCGTAAATTCGCGGGCGTCAGATCGGAGATCCCTGATGAGACCTTCAAAATTGCGGTTATTGAAATGAATCAACCCGAGAAAGATCCGGGTCATCGAATCATAGGGTTCACCGCGATTAAGCAAAGCCCGCAGCCCGTCTTCAAGGCTCTTGTGGTCAGAATCACACTCTTCTGCCAGACGTGCAATATCGTGCATGTGAACATTCAGCTCACTCCAGGCAAGATTTGCTTTCCAGCGTGCGTATGGCTCGATATCAGTAATGCGGTTCTCGGCCATCAACGAATCAATCCGGCGCTGCAAAAAAATCGGCAGCAAAACAAGAACGGTTATCCCGAGCAGCGAAACGCCAAGCGCAGCCCCGCCGCTGAAGTCGCGGGCTACCATCACAATCATCAGACAGAGAAGAAAAAACAGCTGGGAAATGTAACCAGAATAGTGCCTGAAGCCTTTGCGATACAATGAAAAAATCATGTAACCAACGTTGGCAATCAGAATATAAATCAAAAAGCGGTAGGCGAGTTCCATCAGTCAACCTGCCCAGCTTTACCTGAAGATTTCTCTTCGGCAATTTCGAGTTCAACCGCGGTATGTGCTGCATTCATCTTGAGCCGCCCTGCAACGGTATTGCCGTTCTCGAGAACAAACCCCTTGATCAGCCGGGTCGCTTTGCCCGCAATAAGGCTGTCGATAGCCGCCTGAGATAATTTTTTGCCATAAAATTCTTTCCAGACAACGTAATGACAACCTTCTTTAAACCGGTTGCAACCAAAGCCGCGACTGCCCTCGATTATACCACCCGTTGAACAGGCCGGACAGGGCGCGATAACCACCCTGACCACCGCCGGCACCGAAGATGGCGTTTCTGGCGGGCGAACTTGCCGCTGAGCTTGCTTTCTTTCTGCGGGCTGGCGCGGGTTGTCGCCTGTTGCCTGGCGCGGCTGATGCGGCAAAGCCGCAGCTTTAAGAATCGACGAGGCCTTGATCTGTTCGACAATATTGCAGACAAAGCCGGTGATGCCCTTCATAAAATCGCCATCGTCATCGCGGCTGCGCGAAATATCTGCCAGACGTTTTTCCCAGCTTCCGGTTAATTCTGGGCTGGTTATTTCAGGGGCTGCGAGGGTAACGAGCTGAATACCTTTCGGGGTTGGCACCAGCTTCTTTTTATCACGCAGCATGTATTCAACTTTGATGAGCTTTTCGATTATTTCGGCGCGGGTGGCCGGCGTGCCCAGGCCGCTGTCTTTCATGGCGTCGCGCAGTTCTTCGCTTTCAATAAGTTTCCCGGCGGTTTCCATGCCCTGCAGCAGCGTTGCTTCGGTATAAGCTGCCGGTGGCTTGGTTTTGCGCGTTAATAAAGTGGTATCGTTTATCTGGCGCTGGTCGCCCTTTTTGAGGTCGGGAAGCGACTGATCGTTTTCTTCGTCTTCACCAGAATCTGCGGCCTTTTCTGCTTGTTGCCGCTTCGGATAAACCAGGCGCCAGCCCTCGTCGGTGACAACTTTGCCGGTTGCCTTGAAATTATCGGCGCCTGATCTGACGATGATCGTCGTTGACATGTACTGGTGATCAGGGTAAAACACAGCAAGAAAGCGTCTGACCACCATGTCATAGACATTTTTTTCGGCGGTTGTCCAGGTGGTGGTATCAGTTACTTTTTTTTCGGTGGGGATTATCGCGTGATGGTCTGAGACTTTGGCGTTATCAAAGACGCGTTTGTCTTTGCGCGGGCGGTTCTGCCGCAGCCAGTTCAGGTATTCATCATAATCATGCGGCAGAGTCGCCAGACGTTTTTCGATTGTCGGAAATATATCTTCAGACAGGTAACGGCTGTCGGTTCTCGGGTAGGTAACAACCTTTTTCTTTTCGTAGAGGTTCTGCAACACGGCGAGGGTGTCGGCAGCCGTCATCGAATACTTAGAATTAGCCTCACGTTGCAGGGTTGTCAGATCATAAAGCGATGGCGGCGGCTGTTTTTTGGCGGTCTTTTTGGCGCTATGAACGGTCGCCATGGCACCTTTAACCCGTTTAGCCAGTTCGGAAGCTTTTTCGTGGCTGTCAATCCGGCTGGGAAATTCATCGGCTTCGGGGTTGAACCATAGAGCGGTAAAATCCTGCATTATGGCGTTTACTTCCCAGTAGTCGCGGGGAACAAAGTTTTGAATTTCGAGATGACGGCGCACCACCATGGCGAGGGTCGGGGTCTGAACCCGGCCCACGGTGAACATGCTGTTAAGCTTGCGTGTGTAGGCCCGGGTAAAATTCATACCCACCAGCCAGTCAGCACGACTGCGACACAGAGCAGCCCGGGCCAGCGGGTCATATTTTTCACCGGGTTTGAGATCTTCAAAGCCCTTTTTGATTGCCTCATCGGTCATGCTTGAGATCCATAGTCGCTGAAAGGGCTTGTGGCAGCCGGCATGTTGATAGACGAGCCGAAAAATAAGCTCGCCCTCGCGGCCGGCGTCAGCCGCGTTGATTATCATGCCGATATCATCGCGATTGAACAGGCGGGCTACCCCGTCGAACTGTTGTTTTGAAGATGGCAGAACTGTGAGTTTCCAGTCTTGGGGGAGCATGGGCAAGGATTCCAGGCTCCACTTTTTCCAGGCGGGGTTTTGTTCTTCAGGGTGACCGATGGCAACGAGGTGGCCAAAGCCCCAGGTTATAACATAGTCATTGCCTTCGAGATAACCTTCGCCACGCCGGGCAGCACCGAGAATGCGGGCAATATCTTTCCCGACTGATGGTTTTTCGGCAAATACCAGAGTTTTCATGGCTTAATGCTACTCCATCAGCCTTTTTATGTCCAGTTTTTAGAGTTTTCATCATGATGCTTAAAAATTTGCTCTACTCTTCCGATGCGTAGTATGCTAAGATTGTAAAATAGTTTAGTAATTAAGGGCATGCCCGGCACGCTTTATTGTGTGGCTACCAGATGTCTAAGGAGGGTTTACGATGGCGACCTTCGCGTATAAGGCCAGAAACTGGGATGGCAAAATTGTTTCTGCCGAGATGGAAGGTGAAAGCAAAGAAGTCTGTATCGCGAAACTGCGCGAAAAAGGCTATTTTGTTACCAGTATTGCCGAAAAGAAGGGTGCAGGCGGCATTTCGTTCAGTTTCCTGCAGCGCGGGGTTTCCTCCCAGGAAGTATGTATTTTCGCCCGGCAGTTTGCAACCATGATTGGTTCAGGCGTGCCGCTGGTCAGATGTCTGACCATTCTTCAGGCCCAGGCCGAAAATCCAACTTTCAAAAGAATTATCACGCAGATCAGAACCGACGTTGAAGGCGGCATGACCTTCTCAAAGTCACTCGAAAAGCACCCAAAAGTTTTCAGCGACCTTTTCTGCTCTCTGGTTAAAGCTGGTGAAATCGGCGGTATTCTTGACTCAATTCTCGAAAGACTTGCCGACTACCTTGAAAGTTCCGAGAACCTCAAGGGTAAGGTTAAGGGCGCCCTCACCTACCCGATCGTTGTATTCGGCATCGCGGCCATGGTCGTAATTGCCCTGGTAATGTTCGTTCTGCCGCAGTTCAAAGAAATCTTCCTCGGCATGAACGTTGAATTGCCGGTAATTACCCAGGCACTGTTGAGCACATCAGACTTCATGGTTTCATGGTGGTTCATCATTATTCCCGCAATGGTGGCAGTTCCGATTCTCGTCTGGAACTTTTTTCAAACCAAAACCGGCGCCAGAATCTTCGATACAAACATTCTGCGCACTCCCGCCATCGGCATGATGATGCGAAAAGTTGCGGTTGCCAAGTTCACCCGCACTCTTGGCACTCTTATCGCCTCGGGCGTTCCGATTCTGCAGGCTCTCGAAGTAACCTCGCAGACTGCCGGTAACGTTGTCATCGCCGAAGCGGTCGATAAAACACGCATTTCAATCAGAGAAGGCGAATCGATCGCTGACCCGTTGAAAAACTCCGGCGTTTTCCCGCCGATGGTTGTTCAGATGATCGCCGTAGGTGAAGAAACAGGCGAACTCGACAAAATGTTGTCAAAGATTGCCGACTTCTACGACCAGGAAGTAGATACTGCAGTTAAAGGTCTTACCTCGATCATCGAACCAATCGTTATCGTATTCATGGGTATAGTCATCGGTGGTATTGTTCTCGCGGTTTTCATGCCGATGCTTAAACTGGTTAACGCTTCATAATCTGAAGTTTAAAAGAATAGAGTCACCCGCAAGGTGGCTCTATTTTTTTTGCCGGGGGTGCTTGACTGGCAAAAAAAACAGGCCGCTTCATCGTTATGAGAAGCGGCCTGTTTTGTTGCTCAGTTAATCAGATTTTATCAAGAGCCTGCCAGAGGTCGGCCTTCAGGTCTTCATAGGCTTCACAGCCCACCGAAAATCTTATCAGGCCGTCAGATATCTCGGCTTCTGCGCGTGCTTTTGGCCCCATGCTGGAATGGGTCATACTGGCCGGGTGCTGAATCAGGCTTTCAATGCCGCCAAGTGAGACAGCCAGAGTGCTGAGATGAACTGAATCCATGACGGTTTTGCCGGCCTGAACCCCACCCTTGACCTCAAATGAAATCATGGCACCGGGACCAGACATCTGCTTTTTGGCGAGTTCATACTGCGGGTGTGAACGCAAACCGGGGAATTTTACCCAGGCAACCTTGGGGTGCTTTTCAAGATCTTCAGCTATCTTGATGGCGGTTTCCTGGGCTACTCTGACGCGCATCGCAAGGGTCTTGATGCCTCTAAGCACGAGCCAGGCCTGATGCGGATCAATAGTGCCACCCATCTGACAGATAACACCATGCAGCTTTTTCCACAATTCCTGGGTTTTAGTTACCAGAATACCGGCTACCACGTCGCTGTGGCCATTAAGGAACTTGGTCATGCTGTGAAGAACCACATCAGCACCAAGTTGAAGGGGTTTCTGCAACATCGGGCTGCAGAAAGTATTATCAACCACCAGCAAAGCACCGGCTTCGTGAGCGATTTTGGCGCATGCTTCAATATCAGTGATGCTCAGGGTCGGGTTAGCGGGAGTTTCGACATAAACCAGGGCGGTATTGGCTTTCATGGCCTTTTTAACATTTTTCGCGTCAGAACTGTCGACGAAGGTTGATTCAACCCCAAAGCGCGAAAGTTCCTTTTCGAGGATGGTTCTGGTTGGGCCATAAACCGAGCCGGTCGATACGACATGTTTGCCGGCGCCAAGAAAGGTCATGAAAACTGTTGAAATGGCCGCCATACCTGTCGCGGTGGCGATGGCGAATTTGCCACCTTCAAGCTCGGCAACGCAGCTTTCGAGAGCCGCATTAGTCGGGTTGCCGATGCGAGTGTATTTATAGCCGCTGTCTTTGCCTGAGAATCTTGCTGCGCCCTGGTCAGCGTCTTCAAATGCGAAGGTTGACGACTGATAAATCGGAACGCTCACCCCGCCAAAAAGTTTGTCGGGAGCCTGCCCAGCGTGAATGCAGGCGGTGTCAAATTTCATTTCTGTGTGTTTCATGTCAATCTGTTCCTTTCCATTGAGTAGAAATTTATTGCCGTCATACTAAGCCGCTTTTATTGCTTTGTCCAGAGAAGAGTTTCACTCGCAGGACATTCAAAAACGCGATTTTAAAAAGCGCCTAAAAGTTGAAACCCGCCAACTGTTAAGATGGCGGGTTTCGGGTCGGGGCGACTGGACTCGAACCAGCGACCACTTGAACCCCATTCAAGTACGCTACCAACTGCGCTACGCCCCGATTGGTCGAGCTGAATGAATCAGCTCAAGAACCAGTTAGACTATTCTATCAGAACCGGCAGCAATAATCAACAGAAATTTTGTAACAACGGCGTCCAGAGGTTTTTGATGCCTCAGATTATTGCCTTAGCCCGAAATTCGGTGATCTGCTGGTCAGAGTAACCAAGGCCAGCGAGAATTTCATCGGTATGCTGGCCGAGCACCGGAGCCGGCACATTGATTTCAGCGGGAGTTTCAGACAACTTAACCGGGCTGCCCGGCATCTTTATCAGACCGGCAACCGGATGAGTCAATTCAACCAGCATGTTACGGGCAAGAACCTGGGGGTCAGCGAGCACCTTGCTTATCGAGTTGATCGGCCCGGCGGGCACTTGCCCGGCTTCAAGCTTCTCGAGCCAGTAGGTTGAGCTGTGATAGCGCATGGCTTCATCGAGAATTGGCAGAAGTTCGGGCATGTGTTCACAACGTTTCTGGTTTGAAACAAAGTGTTGGTGGGCAATGAGTTCGGAATGGCCGATAATTTCGCAGAGTTTTGCCCAGAGCTGGTCGTTGCCGCAGGCGATGTTGATATAGCCATCTGCCGTTTTGACAGAAGTGAAAGGAGCGATAGATGGATGACGATTGCCGATCGGAACCGGATCTACACCAGAGCCTGTATATCTGGCCACGGCATTTTCGAGAATCGCAACCATACAATCGAGCATGGCTATATCGACCATCTGGCCGCGGCCGGTCTGATTACGACTGTAGAGAGCGCTGAGAATACCAATAGCCGAGAATACCCCGGCAATGATATCGGCGATAGAACTGCCGACTTTGGTGGGCTGTGAAGCATCTGGACCGGTAATACTCATCAGGCCGCCCATTCCCTGGATGATCAGGTCGTAAGCCGGTCGGCTGCTATAAGGACCAGTCTGACCAAACCCTGAAGATGCACAATAAATCAGGCGTGGATTAGTCTGCTTCAAGGTATCATAGTCGAGGCCAAGCTTTTTCATAACCCCGGGTTTGAAGTTTTCAACGAGCACATCGGCTTTTTCGACAAGCTTGAGCAGAATTTCGCGGCCCTGTTCAGACTTCAAGTCAAGGGTCAGACTCTTTTTGCCCCGATTGATGCTCATAAAATAAGCACTTTCACCTTTGAGGTGCGGGCCAAAAGCTCGTGAATCGTCACCGCTGCCGGGTTTTTCGATTTTAATAATCTCGGCGCCCAGGTCGGCCAGGGTCATGGTGCAGAATGGGCCGGCGAGAACTCTTGTGAGATCAACAACTTTGATACCGTGCAATGGACCGGACATTTATTATCTCCAACGGGTGTTGTAAGGAATGCGCCGGGCCGGTTCAAACGAAGACCGGCCCTGGGTAAGAATACCCACATAAGATGTAATGTTACGATCTTCAAGGTGATCGAAAATCTGGGGAGTCGATGAATTTGGCACTACGGTTCTGATCGGGTCAGGGTCAAGATCGGCCCAGACATACTCATCGCAGGCACGGGCCTGAGACAGTTTTCCGCCGTTGGGATGAACGATCATTGAAGAGCCGAAAAAATAGGCACCACTGGCGTCAGGGCCAACACTGTTGGCAGCGATCCAGTAAACGTGATTATCGTAGGCGCGGGCACGGTTTGTGAGTTCCCAGTGGTCGAAGGTGCGCATAAAAGCCGAAGGGCGGCAGATTACTTCAGCGCCTTTTAGAGCAGTTACTCTTGCAAGTTCTGGAAAGTCGCCATCATAGCAGATAACGATGCCAATTTTGCCGATCGGGGTTTCGATGCAGCATGAATCGTTGCCGGGAGTTGTCCAGCCGCCGCCTTCGAGTCTTTCAGTCGGAAACGGATGGGTTTTGCGATAAACGCCGAGGAGGCCTTCGGGGCCAACGAGGGCGGCGCTGTTATAGACGATGCCTTTTTCGGGGCCACGCTCATAAGTGGGAAAGCAAATATAGCAATTAAATTCTTTCGCCCAGAGGGCTGCCCGGTCGGTAAGCTTGCCGGGAATGGTATCGACGGCTTCCCAGAGGTCTTCGGCCTTGCCGCGCGGTGTGAAACCGGTAGTAAAGCTTTCTGGAAGAACGATCAGATTCGCTTTGGAAGCTTTTGAACATTCAGAAATCAGTTCATAAGCCCGATCCATGTTTCGTTCGACAGCCATAGGCTCGACAGAAAACTGTACTGCTGCGGCAACGATTTTTTGCATACTTCATGTACTCCTTTGAACCATGCGATAAAACTAATTGGTAAGGATAGCACAAATCGCAGAATTTTGCACAACATGGCCAACGGTTGAATTGTTTGTCTTTTTTGGGTTATATAATCGGTAGACTTAAAATGACCGGAGGGTAAAATGCAATTTTCCTCGAAGATAGACAAAGAAATCAAAGCGGGCGGGCAGTTGACCACCTCGGCAGAGTGGCAGGCCCTGGCCGCTCACTATAAAACCATCAACGGGCAGCACATGCGTGAACTTTTCGCCAAAGACCCCGAGCGCTTCGACAAATTCAGCATCCAGCATGGTGATATACTGCTTGATTACTCAAAGAATCGCATCAATTCAGAAACTATGCGCCTGCTTATCGATCTGGCCAAAGCTTCGGGCGTAAAAGAAGCTGCTGATGCCATGTTTGCCGGAGAAAAACTCAACTGGACCGAAGGCCGGGCCGTTCTTCACAGTGCTCTACGCAACCGCAGCACCCGACCAGTTAAAGTTGAGGGTGTAGACGTGATGCCCGAGATCAGGGCAGTTCTCGATAAAATGAAAGCTTTCTGTCAGAAGATCAGGGGCGGTGAATGGCTTGGGTTTACAGGCAAAAAGATTCGCTACATTGTCAATATCGGCATTGGTGGCAGCGATCTTGGCCCGGTCATGATCTATGAAGCCTTGAAACATTTTGCTGACGGCCCTGAAGTAAGATTCGTTTCGAATGTCGATGGCACCGATTTTGTCGAAAAGACGAGTCGTTTAAATCCTGAAGAAACATTGTTCATTGTGGCTTCCAAGACCTTCACCACCCAGGAAACCATGACCAACGCCATCAGCGCCCGGGAATGGCTGTTACGGGTTCTCAAGGATGAAAAGGCAGTGGCCTGTCATTTTGTGGCGTTGTCAACGAACAAAGATGCCGTTGAAAGTTTTGGCATTGATACTGCGAATATGTTTGAATTCTGGGATTGGGTAGGCGGTCGTTATTCTTCGTGGTCGGCCATCGGCCTGTCGGTAGCGCTCTCGATAGGCTTTAACCGCTTTGAAGAGTTTCTTGCCGGGGCTAACGCTCTTGACACGCATTTCGCAAGCGCACCACTCGAAAAGAATCTGCCTGTGATAATGGCAATGCTCGGTATCTGGTACAACAACTTCTTTGATGCAGCCAGCATGGCTATTTTGCCTTATGATCAGTATCTGCATCGTTTTGCCGCCTATTTTCAGCAGGGCGACATGGAAAGCAACGGCAAATATGTGGATCGCGAAGGGCGACCGGTTAACTACCAGACTGGCCCGATTATCTGGGGCGAACCAGGCACGAATGGGCAACACGCCTTTTATCAGTTGATTCACCAGGGTACCAAGCTCATCCCGGCAGATTTTATCGGCTTCATAAAAAGTCACAATCCAATCGGCGACCATCATGTTAAGCTGATGGCAAACTTCTTTGCCCAGACAGAAGCGCTGATGAAAGGCAAGACCGAGGCCGAAGTTCGCGAAGACTTTGCCCGCGAAAAAATAAGCGGCACAAAAGCCGAAATGCTGCTTCCCCACAAGGTTTTTTCAGGAAACCGCCCGACCAATTCACTGCTGATAAAAGAACTCACCCCGTACAACCTCGGGATGCTGATTGCCCTATATGAAATGAAAATTTTCGTACAGGGAGTTATCTGGCGCATCAACAGCTTTGACCAGTGGGGTGTAGAACTCGGGAAAGTGCTTGCCAAAGCAATTCTTAATGAAGAAGAAGCGTTGCTGAAAAACCAACCGGTCGATTTACGGCACCATGATTCCTCAACTACAGGCCTGCTGAAGCATTTCGCCCGCCACAGTTGCTGATTTTGCGGCTATTGCTTTTTTCGAATAAAACGGTTATCTTTTAGTTAGAAGTTAGATAGAAAGGTGGCAGCCAGAATGATTAGTAATTTATCCGGTTACCAACAGAAACCGCTAGAATACACTCGGGAGCCCCAACCCCGAGAAGCCGAAAAGCCGCAGTCAGATACCCGTGAAGTCGAACAGAGGCGCGCTGAAACTCGTGCGGTCGATAATAAACAGGCTGAAAAGAGCAAAGCCGCTGCTGAACAAAGAAGCGTCGAAAGTTCAAAACCAAAACAGGTAATGCAGGAACTCGGGAGTCGCATCGACCTTCGCGCCTGAACTGAGATTAAACCAACCGCCCTTTCATTTCTTATGAACGGGCGGTTTTTCTTTTAGGCGCAAGAATGTTGCGCTTGCGCCGGGAATCTGGTAGATTTTTTTTGTTAAATTCTGAATCAGCAGGTAAAAGCATGTATTTAGGGCGCGTACTCGGTCGGGCTGTCTGCACAGCAAAAGATGCTCTGCTCGACGGTTTGAAGCTCATCATTGTCACGCGCATTGACAGCAGCGGCAAGGCCAAAGGCAAACCTTTTGTAGCCTGCGATTCCATTGGTGCCGGTCAGGGCGAAACAGTATTTCTCTGTGGTGGTGGCGAAGCGGCTTTTCCTTTTGTCAAGAAGCGCCCACCGTCTGATGCCAGTATTCTTGGCATTATCGACAGTATCGAAGGCAGATAATGGAAATAGGCAAAGTAGTAAAACAGGTCGTGTCTACCGTCAAGAATGGCGTTTTTGTCGGTTATCCTTTGTTACTCGTGCAACCCCTGAACATGCAATTCGAAAACAAGGGCTCTGAAGTTCTCTGCATTGATTTTACCGGTGCAGACCTGAATGAAGTGGTTCTGATCATGAAGGAAGGCAGTTCGGTTAATGATCTGATGGGCCTTGAAGAAGCCCCTGCCGATGCTGCCATCGTTGGAATTGTTGACCATGTTACCCTTAACGACCGTCGTATATTTGAAAAATCTGGTGCCTAAGCGGCTTGAGCAGGAGGCTTATAGATGGAATCATCGATTGTTGAACAAATTGCCCGGGAAGTAATGTTAAAGCTGAAGTCAGACTCCGCAAATCGGGGTTCTTCATACACACCACCGCCACGCAAACTCGAAGAGGGCGATTTAAAAACCAGCAGACCGGCAGGCAACACCGCCATATTGCTGACCGCAAACTTCAAGGTCATCGACCAGGTTCTCGGCCAGTTAAAGGCTTTAGCGCCACAGGGTGGCTGCCTGATCGTCTCGACCTACCTCTATGAAAACTTTGGCAAAGATAATGTTGGCAAGGGCTTTCAGCTCATTCATTCCGGAAATTTTGCCAGTCACAAGGTTCTTGCCGGTATCGATCAGCTGATCATCCCGGCTTTGTCAATCAACAGCCTTTCCAAGGCGGCCAACCTGATAGCCGATACGTTCATTACCCGGGTAATCTGCCATGCGCTTGGTGATGGCCTGAAGATTACCGTTACTGACGAGTCAATCATTGACGCCGGCAGATATTTTCCGGCCGGAGTGGCCCGCAAAATAGACCAGTTGCGACGCGAGCTTGAAGCGATGGGCGTTGTATTTCAGCGCGGCAGCATCAAGATTACGCCCGATCACAAATGTACCAATTGTGCCGCCGGCAAATGTGCAGACTGCACTTCCTGCTCAACCCCAGCCCCGACCACTGAAAGAAAGTTTTCTGATCCGCCGCCCCTTGCTTCGGTCAGTGCAAAATCATCTACCAATCAGGCTGCATGTACGGCTGAAAGCTGTTCAAAAAGCTATGGAAGCTGCGTTTCAGACTGCGCCGAAAAGGTCAAGGAAGTGATCAAGGCCGGCGCCGAAAGGGTCGAGAAGGGTCTTGGTGCGCCGATCCCAGGCAATGAACTGGCCCGTTATATCGACCACACGCTTCTTAAGCCAAACGCCACCCGCGAAGAAGTTGTTAAACTCTGCGAAGAAGCGAGAGAATACAAATTTGCCTCGGTATGCGTCAACCCCACCAATGTTGGCCTGTCTGCCAAACTTCTCGAAGGCAGCCCGGTTAAGGTGTGTACGGTGATCGGGTTCCCCCTCGGGGCGACCTCATCTTTTGTTAAGGCTACCGAAACTCGTGACGCAGTTGCCAATGGTGCGACTGAAATCGACATGGTTATCAACGTTGGCGCCCTGAAGTCAAAAGACTTCGAACTGGTCAAGAACGATATTGCCAGGGTCGTTGAGGCGGCGGGCGGCAATACGGTCAAGGTTATTCTTGAAACTTCATTGCTGAATGACGATGAAAAAGTCAAAGCCTGTGAGCTTTCAAAGCTCGCCGGTGCTGACTTTGTCAAAACCTCCACAGGTTTCAGCACTGGTGGCGCCACCCTTGAAGATATCTGCCTGATGCGCAAGACCGTTGGGCCGAGCATGGGCGTAAAAGCCAGTGGCGGCATCCGCGACACCGAAACTGCCATACGGATGATTCAAATTGGGGCGACCCGCATTGGCGCGAGTGCCTCGGTTGGAATTGTTAAAGGCGAAAAACCTGGTGGCAAGGGTTATTGAATAAAAAAAACACCGGGCAGCTCCATTTTATGGGGTTGCCCGGTGTTTTTTTTTGTCAAACGCAGCCTGTGAGGGTGAAAGCCCAGAACATTGCCACGAGCGAGTAAATCATCAGGCGGTTAATCACGAACAGCCTCCTTAATCAGCACTATCAGGACGACAGCGGTCACGAACCAGAATAGCAGCATTTGCAAACCTCAAAAAATGACTTGCCTACCTGCTTATTATCGGCTGTTTAATGCGGCCGTCTTAAATTAAAGATAACAGATCGAACATCTTATTCTTCAAGTGGAAGAATCACGCTTGAGGGCGTGGCGGTGATCGTTAGCGTAGCTGTGGCCGGGGTCGGGGTCTGAACCGTTGGCGTTGCCATGGTCGAAATCGTGGCAATGCCAGGCTCTGAAGATGTGGCGATTTCAGTTTCAGGTGGTGGTTCTGAAGCTTTGGCGGCTTCAGAATCATGGCGCAGCAGAGCAAAACTGCTGGGCGGCAGCGACCAGAAGCCTGAGAGTTCAGGTTGATCAACGGTTTCGCCAAATAATGGAAAATGCAGCTGCCCGGTATTTTTTAACTCAAAAACCTTGCGGGCGCGGTCTTTAAACCAGGCAGACCCTTTTCTTTTCATGGCGATGTAAGTTCCCTCGTCGGGCGTCACCTCAATAAAAAGGGTTCCGGAGAGGATGGCACCGGAAAAACGCGGCGCCAGCAAATTCAGAGGCTCAGAAGCCGGCTGCGACACGATGGCCAACCTTCCAGAAATTGGGTATAGCCCATTTTCGAGCAGCCTGACGGCAGCGCCCGGGTAAAATGTTACCGTATGGCTGCCAATCAGCAACTCGGAAGTTGTGGCAACAGGGTTTTCAGCAGAAAAACGGACAGTCAGCAGAGAACCGGCGGGTGGCATTTTGCCTTCGGGGAGGATGGGAGCAAAAGATGTGCCAGATGCCGGTCGGCAAAAAAACATGCCCTTGAGACGCACTCTCTCAAGAAAGCTTTCTTCAGAGGCGGTTGCCGACTGACTAACCAGAGCAGTTGTCAGAAGCAACAGCAGTAATAATTTATTTTTGCGGTGGTTGATCGGCGGCATCGTTTTTTGCAGGGGCTACCGGCTCAGCCCTGGCATCGGATGCGGAGGGAGTTTTGCTGGTGTCTTCGTCAGTCTGGATAAACTGTTCGTATTCAACCTTGCGGTCACCTTCATCGCCGTCATCAATGCCTTTTGCCAGGGCTTGCCTCATCAAAAGGACGTCATCACGGATTGTCAGGATTTCATAATAAAGCATGGTGATCATCAGAATAATGCCCATGAACGAAAGAACCGGGCTGTTGACCTTGGGAACCTTCATATACACGTAGGAAAATATTGCCAGGGCAAAAAGCACGCTGAAAATTTTTCTGATGCGTTGCCGTTTGAGGGTTGTCTGGTTGAAAAAGACATCACGCCATTTGCGTGATTCGCGCATACTGCCCTCAATAACCCACAGGTGGTCACGAATAATCAATATTTCTACGTAAACCAGCACCATCAGCAGCATCAAACCCATGTAGGTCAGAATGTTGCGGTAGCCTTCCATCTGAAGATAGACGAAGCCAAAAACCAGCAGGGCAAACAACAGAGTAATGACTTTGTAGACAATCTGACGCTCTGCAAGCATGTTAAGGAAGCTTTTAAAGAAGCGCATGATCGGGCCGTCAATACTTTTATGACGGCCAGAACCGCCGGGGATTGTTTTCTTCGCGGCTGGAGATTCGGGGTTTTCGTTTGGCATTTTTATCCTTCAAAGGCTTCTTGAATTAGTTCGGGGCGACCTTCAAACAC
>DAOPYA010000034.1:0-24563 GCA_035352635.1 Candidatus Rifleibacterium sp. | reverse complement strand
TCATGGCAGTAGATATAACATCAGTATCATTAAATCGTCAAACCGGTTTTGCTTGAAAAAAACAAAGTTCTAAATTACGATGCCGGGTAATTATGACAGAAATTTCAGAAAAAACCATACTGGTAATCGACGACGAGGAAGCAATTGTTCTGCTGCTCGAAACCATGCTGGATATTTATGGATTTCGCTGTGTTTCGTGTTTTTCACCGCGTCAGGCAATGGCAATGGCCATCAGCAGCAAACCAGACCTGATAATCCTCGACATTGCCATGCCCGAAGTCGATGGTTACGAAATCTGCGTTAATTTAAAGAATGAGCCGGCCACCCGTGAGATCCCCGTTATCATGGTAACGGCCCTGGCCCTTGCTCAAGACAAGAAAAAAGGTCTTGAATGCGGAGCCGACGGTTTTATTTTCAAGCCGTTTGATCCGATATTCGTTATCAGCGAAATTGAAAGGCTGCTGAAGCAAAAATAATCTTTTGTGCAGCCCTGAAGTCTCTTGCATCATTATCCCCCCTGTGCTATTCTTACGCGGAAAGTGTGGCAAAGCCACTTATTCTACAATTCTCTGGAGGCACCGATGACCAAATACGTTTATACTTTCGGGGCTGGCAAGGCCGATGGCCGGGCCGATATGAAGAACCTTCTGGGTGGAAAAGGCGCAAATCTGGCTGAGATGAACAGCATTGGGCTGCCCGTACCCGCTGGTTTTACCATTACCACTGAAATGTGCACTGTTTATTATGAAAACAATCGCAAATACCCTGAAGACCTTAAAAAACAGGTAGCTGCTGGCCTGAAACATATTGAAACGGTTATGGGCGCCAAATTTGGCGACAAAAAAAATCCGCTGCTGGTATCGGTGCGCTCAGGCGCCCGCGTTTCAATGCCCGGCATGATGGATACCGTTCTTAACCTTGGTCTGAATGACGAAACCGTTCAGGGCATTATTAAGCAGACTGGCAATGAACGCTTTGGCTGGGATTCCTATCGCCGTTTCGTTCACATGTATGGCGACGTCGTCATGGGCATGAAGCCTGAGTCAAAAGACGAAGAAGATCCTTTCGAAACCGTCATGGCCAAGCTGAAAAAAGAAAAGAAAATTACCAAAGACTCTGAAATGACAGCAGAAGTGCTTCAGGAACTGACTGAACGCTACAAAAAGCTGATCAAGGAAAGAACCAAAAAAGACTTCCCGACTGATCCGGCCGAACAGCTCTGGGGCGCCATCAATGCCGTTTTCGGTTCATGGATGGGCGAACGTGCCATCATTTATCGCAAAAAAGAAAATGTTCCCGCAGACTGGGGCACAGCCGTTAACGTTCAGGCCATGGTTTATGGCAACATGGGCGACGACTGCGCTACCGGCGTTGCTTTTACCCGCAACCCGGCAACCGGCGAAAACGCCTTTTACGGCGAATACCTGATCAATGCTCAGGGCGAAGACGTTGTTGCAGGCATCAGAACTCCTCAGCAGGTCACTGTTAAGGGTTCCAAAGAATGGGCTAAAGACAACAACATCAGCGAAAAAGAACGCAAGAGCCTGCATCCGTCACTTGAAGAATCAATGCCCGCAGTCTACAAACAGCTCGTCGATGTTTATCAGAAACTTGAGCACCACTACAAAGACATGCAGGATATCGAATTCACCATTCAGAAAGACAAACTCTGGATGCTTCAGACCAGAAACGGCAAAAGAACAGCTGCTGCAGCCGTAAAAATCGCCGTTGACATGGTAAAAGAAAAATTGATCACTGAAACTCAGGCACTGCTCAGAGTTAAGCCCAGCGATCTTGATCAGCTTCTCCACCCGATTTTCGACCCCAAAGCAACCAAAAAGGTTCTTGCCAAAGGTCTGCCGGCTTCACCGGGCGCCAGCAGCGGCCGCGTTGTCTTTAACGCAGAAGATGCCGAAACCTGGAAAAACAAGGGTGAAAAAGTAATTCTGGTTCGCATCGAAACCAGCCCCGAAGATATCGGCGGCATGGATGCAGCCGTTGGTATTCTCACCGCCCGCGGTGGTATGACCTCACACGCAGCCGTTGTAGCTCGCGGTTGGGGCAAATGCTGCGTAGCAGGCGCCGGCGAAATTCAGATTGATTACAAGAAACGCCAGATGAAGGTTAAAGACGCCGTTGTAAAAGAAGGCGACTGGCTCAGCCTTGACGGTTCAACCGGTGAAGTCATGCTCGGCGAAGTTAAGACTATCGAAGCCGGCCTTTCTGGCGATTTCGGCACCATCATGAAATGGGCTGACAAAACAAGACAGATCGACGTGCGCACCAATGCCGACACACCCAAAGATGCGTCTGTAGCACGCAAATTCGGCGCTCAGGGCATCGGTCTGTGCCGCACCGAACACATGTTCTTTGAAGGCGAAAGAATCAGGTATATGCGCGAAATGATTCTGGCCGACGACGAAGCTGGCCGCCGCAAAGCCCTCAAGAAACTTCTCAAGTTCCAGACTGATGACTTCTACGGCATTCTCAAAGCCATGGAAGGTTATCCTGTAACCATCAGAACTCTTGATCCGCCGCTCCATGAATTCGTACCGCACGAAGAAAAGCAGCAGAAAGAAATGGCCAAAGAACTTGGTATTTCAGCTGAACAGGTTAAGCATAAAGTTGATTCATTGCATGAATTCAACCCGATGCTTGGTCACCGCGGCTGCCGCCTTGGTATCACTTACCCCGAAATCACTGAAATGCAGGCAGAAGCAATCTTTGAAGCAGCATGCAAGCTGACCAAAGAAGGCGTCACAGTGTATCCGGAAGTCATGATCCCACTGATCGGCACAATCGAAGAACTCAAGCACCAGAAGGCCATTGTTAAACAGGTAGCTGAAGCAGCCACCAAGAAATATGGCGTCGCTGGCAAGCTCAAATACCTCATCGGCACCATGATCGAAATTCCCCGCGCCGCTATCATCGCTGACCAGGTTGCAACCGAAGCCGAATTTTTCAGCTTCGGCACCAACGACCTGACTCAGATGACCTTCGGCTACAGTCGCGATGACGCTGGCAAGTTCCTGCAGGATTATTACGACAAGAAGATTCTCAAGAATGATCCTTTCCAGAGCATCGACCAGGAAGGCGTTGGCCTGTTGATGAAATGGGGCGTTGATCGTGGCCGCACCACCAGACCCGATCTCAAAATCGGCATCTGCGGCGAACACGGCGGCGAACCCGAATCAGTAATGTTCTGCCACAAGCTCGGATTCGACTATGTGAGCTGCTCACCGTTCCGTGTGCCGATAGCCAGACTGGCCGCGGCTCATGGCGCACTCAAATATGCCGAAGACCGTGACCAAAGCCTTAAAACTCAGAATCACAAACCCGTAAAAGCCAAAGCATCTGAAGCGTAAGGAAACAAGACGATGAATTCTCCCCGGCGGCGTGCACGCGAAGTAGCATTGAAAGCACTTTATCAGGCAGAAATGGTTAAGTCTGATAACGACGAGGCTCTGAACCAGGTTCTCAGCGAATCTGTCTTCTACCCTGTAGTCGAAGCCGCCGCCCGGGACTTCCTCAAGTCTACCAAGGCAAAAGAAATTCTGTCAGGAGAAGTCGAGGCGTTTGTCCCCGACTTCTCCGACAGTCTTTCAGCCTTTCCTCATGAAACTCCCGAAAACCTGCCATTGCAGGTTAAAAGTCTTCTCGAAAAATATTTTCCCGGGGTTACCTACAACCCGGCATGCGAAGAAGAATTAAAAACTTTTTGCAAAAAATTGCGCGAAAAAACCAGTCGCCTGTCGCAGATTGAAGAATTTGCCCGGCAGTTGATGGCCTGCGCCGGCGAAAACCGCAACAGCATCGACAAGGTTCTTGAGAAAACTGCCGCAAACTGGTCTCTTGAACGCATGGCCAGCATAGACCGCTGTATTTTACGCATCGCTGCCTGCGAGTTATTTCATTTTCCAGAAATACCGGCAAACGCCACCATTAATGAAGCCATTGAGCTGGCTAAAAAATATTCGGCCGACCGCAGTTATGAATTCGTAAACGGAATTCTTGACAGAATCTGTAAAGAGAATAAATTATCTAAATCAGGCGGAGGGTCGTCTGACGACACATCAAGAAAGAACGCAAAAATCATCGATCAGGAAGAAATTGAATCCTGACCAGAGATTTTAATATATGGCTCTTCATTCACTGATTATTAACAAAAACGCCAGTTCACAGCGCAATCTGTGGATTTTAGCGGTATTAATCGGGCTGGCACTTGGCTGTGCTTCGGCCGGCATTGGGTTGTTTCTGCTAACGGTGCCCCAGAAGGTCAAAATTACCTTTATCGGCGCATCTATTGCTCTTGGTCTGCTGACTGGGTGTATTATCGGGTGGTTTGGAAGCGAAGTCCTGCGCGGCATCGTATTGTTCATTTCAAGTGACCTGACCACGAAAGTCGGCCTGAAATCAGACACTTTTGTATCGACAAAAACCGGCACCAGCAAAGACCTTGACCTTTTCGACCAGATGTTCCGCCTGGTTCTCTCTGTTTTGAAGCGGGTCTTGCTTATTTCTTTCAAACTTGAAGTTGCCTCTTCTGATCTTGATAAAACTGCCCAGCTGAGTTCTCAGGTAATCAAAGAAATCGTCGAAGGGGTTGGTGCCATTAACCAAAAAGCCGGCGATAACGCGACCAATCTGCGCGAAACCATCTCTTCACTCGAGAATAGTTTCAGCCTCTCTAAAGATATCAGTTCAAAGCTTATCATCGCCAAAGAAGACAGCCGGAGCGTCTCAGAAATAGCTGGCAGCACCCAGATCTCAGTCAAAGAAGCAGTTCAGAAGATGTTGAAGATCAAAGAACTTACCGATGGCTCAGCTTCACTGGTCAACGATCTAAATGATCGCAGCAAACAGATCGGCACAATTCTGACTGAAATTGCCAACATTGCCGAAAAAACCAACCTGCTGGCACTTAATGCGGCAATTGAAGCGGCAAGAGCCGGGGAGCAAGGCCGAGGCTTTGCCGTAGTTGCCGAAGAAGTTCGAAAGCTGGCACGCGGTTCAGCAGAGTCTTCAAAAAAAATCAACACCCTTATCAATGACATTCTGCAAAAAACCGAAAATGCCGCTGAAATGATGCAGAACAATACCATTCAGGTTAATCAGGGCATGCAGGTCGTCAGTATGGTTGAATCGAGCCTTGGTTCAATGGTTCAGACAACCAACCAGCTGAACAACATCATCAAGGATATCAGCACTTCGGCAGAACGGCAGAGTGAAACCTCAGACATCATGTATCAGAAGGTCAACACCATTTCGCAGATCACCGACGATATATCGCTGCAAATACAGAATATCGCGACCACAGCCCTCGGCAAAACCGTTATCATTGATCAAACCAGCAGTTCGGCCCGCGAATTGCGCACTCTGTCTGATGTTTTTCAGAATGCCCTGGTTCCGTTTGATTTTCAGGTTGAGGGCGCGAACAAACGTTCGGCCATCAGAACCGAAACTCGCGTACCGTGCAAATTCAAGGTATTGCTGTCTGGCGAACTCATTGACAGCACCCTCAGCGGCAGCGACTTTGAAATGCGCGGCGTCATCATCAATCTGTCAGCAGGTGGTTGTGTAGTAGAAACCAATGAAGACGTTGAGCAGGGCAAATACATTATTCTGACTTTTCAGATCGGCAGCAATTTCATTCAGGGCATTCAGGGCCGTCTGGTCAGGCTCAAGGCCGCTGTCAGTTCGAGTGAAAGCTTTCTTTCTGAGAAGAGGCCTGTTAAAGAATGCATTGTCTCGTTCAATAACGTTTCTACAGAACATGAGAAGGTCATTGTTGATTTCGTCATGAGTGCACAGCGCCAGTTCGAAATCAACCTGGGGTTGCTTGAATAAAATATGGCACGCATTGAAAAAAAACTTCTTGGGCAATCTCTGGTATCAGAAGGTCTGGTAACCGAAGAGCAGCTCAATAACGCATTACTTGAACAAAAAAAGACCAGCGACACACTGGGCTATACGCTGATCAGATTAAAATATCTGAATGAACAGCAGTTGCTCGACTTTCTGGTCACCAAGCTGGGCTTCAGCTATGCTAACCTGCGCAATTACGTTATCGACCCCAAGGTCGTCAAGCTGATTCCTGAGAATATCGCCCGAAAGTATCACTGCATTGCGATTTTGCGGGTCAAAGGTGCGTTAACGGTAGCCATGCTCGACCCTCTCGACAGCTTTGTGCTCGATAATCTTGAATACACAACCGCCTGCAAGGTTAAGCCACTGGTTTCGACCATGACCGAGATAGCCACCGCCACCCAGGAATTTTACCGGGAAGACGCTGCTCCGCAGATACCTGGCGGCGGCAGTGGTTCTGGGGCGAATCCATCGCAAGCCCAGGCCAGCACAAGCATTGAAGATTTTGCCAAGAAGATTCAGGGTGTCGGCGAAAAGAGGGTTGGCGATACGGTCATCGATCTTGCCGCCATCAACGTCACCGACAAACAGAGCATAATTCAGCTTGTAAACCTGATTATTCTCAGGGCCATCAAGGAAAAGGCTTCAGATATTCATATCGAGCCTGATGAAGCTGCTTTGCGAACCAGGTTTCGTATAGACGGCATGCTTCAGGAAGTCATGTCATTGCCCAAAACCTTTGAAGCGGCCTGTGTTTCGCGCTGCAAGGTCATGGCCGAACTTGATATAGCTGAGAAGCGTATTCCGCAGGATGGCCGTATCAAACTACAATTGCAAAACCGCGAAATTGATCTGCGCGTATCGACCTACCCCACCCTGCGTGGCGAAAAGGTCGTTATGAGAATTCTTGATAAAAGTATGGTAGTCTTCGGGCTTGAAGACCTTGGGTTTCCGGACGACACCCTCACCGGGTTCACTTCGCTGATTAACAAGCCGAATGGCATCATACTGGTAACCGGCCCCACCGGCAGCGGCAAGACATCGACTCTTTACGCGGCGCTGCAATGTATCAAAGACCCGGCCATCAATATCGTTACCATTGAAGACCCTGTTGAATACCAGCTTGCCAACATCAACCAGGGGCAGATTAACCCGAAGGCCGGCTTTACTTTTGCCGGAGGTCTGCGCTCTATTCTTCGTCAAGACCCTGATGTCATTATGGTCGGTGAAATCCGCGACTATGACACCGCCGAAATTGCTATCAGAGCGGCATTAACCGGGCACCTGGTTTTTTCTACCCTGCACACAAACGATTCGGCCGGCGCCATGACCCGTCTCATTGACATGAGCGTTGAACCTTTTCTGGTGGCCAGTTCAATTATTGGCATTATGGCACAGCGCCTGGTCAGAACCATCTGCGAAGAATGCAAAGAAGAGTTTATACCGGCACCGGCGGTTATCAAAAGATCGAAATTGCTTTATCAGGCCGGCAAAACCAAGGTATTTCAGGGCAAGGGCTGCCCGAAATGCAATCAGACGGGTTATCGCGGTCGAACAACAATTACTGAACTCATGATTCCGAATGAACGTATTAAAGAACTTATCGTAGAAAAATCGGCGACCAGCGTTATCAAGAACGAAGCGATGAAACAGGGCATGCGAACCCTTCGCCAGGACGGACTGGCCAAAGTATTGCGCGGCATAACTACCCTTTCAGAGGTTATCAGGGTTTCGGCCGACGACGAAATCTGAGCCGATGCAACAGCTTTATCAAAGCCTGGTCAAGGCTTTAGCAGACACTTATAAACAACTGGCGCCAACCTTTGCTGAATTTTGTGCTGGTAGTGACTTTTATCTCGACCGGGTAACGCCGTCGCGCACCCTTAGCATTTCTTTGACTGACCATGATTGTCAGCAAAAATGCGCCCATTGCAATGGCCATTATCTGAAAGGAATGCAGCCGTTTTCGAAGATTAACGAGGTCGATCTGAGCTCCTACGATGCCGTGCTCATCAGTGGCGGCAGCAACCGCTCCGGCGAAGTTCCGGTTAAAGAGCATCTTAACAGCCTGCTCATGCTGCCCGAGCATCTAAGAATAAATCTTCACACGGGCTATCAGTCTCCGGAAGCACTGTTAGCGCTGAAAGGTCGCCAACCGGTAGTTTCTTTTGATCTGCCGACTTCAGACCGGGTTGCCCGTGAAGTTTATGGCCTGCCATATTCTTCTAATGATTTCAGGCAACTCTATCTTCAGTATTGCCGGGATTTTAGAACAGTGGCTCATGTAACGCTCGGGTTGGCACCCGAAGATTTCCCGGCAGGCGAACAGGCTACCATCGACTTTTTAGCATCAGTCAACCCGGTTGAAGTGGTTTTTCTGATTTTCAGACCAACCGCCGGTACCCGGATGGCAGACCAGCAGGCGCCAGATCTGCAACAAGCTATTGGCCTGCTTGCCCAGGCCAGAAAAGCCTGCAACTGCCCTGTTCTTCTCGGCTGCATGCGGCCGGCCGGCCTTTATCGCCGCAATCTTGATATTCTGGCATGGCTGCACGGTTATCGCCGAATGGTCATGCCTGATCACCAATTGCTTAAAATACTGGCAGAGCACCAGATTTTGATAAACAACCCGCAGAACTGCTGCGCATTGAGTTAAGGCAAAGTTGAAACCTTTATGACTGAAAGCTTGAAGATACTTGTTTCTTATGGCACGGCGATTGTATTAGGCCTGGTTAAGGCACGACAGGATGTACCCCCGACCACAGCCTATCTGCTTTTTGACCGAGGTTGCATCGGAAAATGCTCATTTTGCCCTCGGGCCAACGGGAATGCTGTTTCCAGAAAGCTTTCTAGAATAACCTGGCCCGAGTTTGATTTTGAAACAGTTCTGCAGAGGCTTACCAGCGAACCACGGCCGTTTAGAAGAGTCTGCCTGCAGACTGGTTATAACCCTGAGACAGAAGAATTGTTACAGGACTTTGCCGGGCGTTTGATTGCCAGTGGCATACGCACCAGCATGACCCTTAGCCCGTCGCAAACAGAACTTGCATTAAAAATGCTGGCAAAAGGGCTTGACCATGTTGGCATTGGCCTTGATGCGGCAAGCGAAAGCACCTACCTCGAGCATAAGCGCAAAGACTGGAGCAAAGACTGGCCCGCGCTTGAAAGACTGCTGGCCATTGCAGGCAGGCAAATCGAGGTTCACCTTATTTTCGGTCTTGGAGACAGTGAAGAAACTTTTGCTGAGCGGGTTCAGGCGATTGTCGATGCCGGTGGCAGCATATCTATGTTCGCCCTCACCCCCGTAAATGGGGGTTCAGCGCCAGACATGAGCGCCTATCGTCGTATGCAGGCCTTCAGATATCTCTGTGAGAATCACAAAAGCCGTTTCGAAAGGTGCTGTTTTGTGAATGGCCAACTGACCAGTTTTGGCATCAGCAACGACGCTATGATTGCCGCACTTGATGGCGGGGCAAGCTTCAGGACTTCCGGGTGCGGCGACTGCAATCGCCCATATTATAACGAGCGACCGGGGCAGCAATTTTTCAACTACCCACGGGCGCTTTCGGGAAGTGAACTTGCACAGGCGGTAGCGGACATGTTGCTTCCCTGATCAGGGTGCCCGCCCTCGGGGTTTCGGCGATGAAAAGAACGGGCCCAGTAGATCACCGGGGTATCACAAAGAGCAACGATCCACTTAAGCAGGTAGGTTGATGTAAAAACCTGAAGCAGAATGTTGCTTTCAAAAACTCCATAGAAAGCCAGAAACGTAAAGATGATATTGTCAATCAGCTGACTGGTCATCGTTGAGCCATTATTACGAACCCAGAGGCGATCTGGAAACTTGCGCCAGAGATAGTGATAAAACCAGACGTCAAAATTCTGGCTGACACAATAAGCTGTCAGGCTTGCCATAGCGATACGGGGCATAATTGAAAAAATGGTGCTGAGGGCGCCGTGCGCGATGTCGGAAGCGTGCGGCGCGAACCACAGGCATATCTGCATGATAATTGTTGTCGCGACCAGACTGAACATGCCTATTTTAACGGCTTTGTGTGCTTCTTCTTTTGAGTAGCATTCGCTGATGATATCAGTTGCCAGAAATGAAGTTCCATAAACAATGTTGCCAAGAGTGGTCACCAGACCGAAAAGCTCGACGGTCTTAACAACCTGAATATTGGCCAGAACTGACGAAAGGGCAACCCAGGCAAACAGGCCCGGCAATCTGAATAATCTGAAAGACAGGGTGAGCAGGAAATAGTTGGTAATCAGAAGAATTACCCAGATGTAATTGTTGGTCATGGTCTAATTGCCGCTCCTACGCCAGAATCAGTATTGAATCTTGCAAAAATGAAACCAACTTACTTCACCGGCGCGGCCATCAGTCGGGTTACTTTTTCTCCAGCGATTCGCTTCGCTCACAAGCTTCCGAAAAAGTAATCCCGCCTTCTGTCCACGCCTAGACTATTCTTCGTAAGAAGTCAGTAAAACCGGCTTTAATTCTGCAGTTATCATTAACGTGAAAGAGAATAGCAACCTTTCTATGCCGCTGCAAGCACTAAATTATTGGTTTAAAGCATTTTTGCAGCCCAGAGAGCATTAGAATGCATGCTGGGTCAGCAGCACAGGTTCAATGGCCCGGTCTAATAACCGCATTTTAACGATACCGGGAAGGGCGGGATTATTTTTTTGCAGCGATCAATAATGCGTTGGGCATTGTGTAGTCAATTTTGGCTGGTCGGTTGCCCGGAGTAATGGTAGAATCACAGTTATGCAATATGTCATCAAAATTCTTGTTACCACCCTGCTGGTCATTCTTATCAGCGAAGCCGCAAAACGCAATCAGACGGCCGGTGCAATACTGGCTTCACTGCCTGCGACCTCTATTATAGCCCTTACCTGGTTATATTACGAAACCGGCAGCAAAGAGCAGACTGCCGGGTTGGCGACAGAAATTTTCATCATGGTAGTGCCATCACTGGCATTTTTTGTGGTGCTGCCGCTGATGCTCAAGCGTGATTTTTCTTACGGGGCGGCCCTGGCTGGCAGTTCAACGCTGACCGCCCTTTGCTATTTCGTTTTCATAAAATTTGCGAACCTGTTTCGCTGACCTGGAGATGACGATGTATAAATTTCCCGATGGTTTTTACGCCGATGTACGGATCGAAAAGGTTTTTCGATCGCTGGTCCGCATCGAAACCGGCCGTCTAGAAGAGGTCAAAGAAAAAGAAGACCATGGGGCCTTCATAAGACTTTTTGATGGCAGCCGCTGGTTCTATGCCTCAACAACCGATCTGGCAAGCATTGACCTCGAACTTGCTGAGTTGGCAAAACTTGGGCAGGCAAACGGCACGATTGCCGAGCATCCGGCCGTTATGCGAATGCAGGTTAACAAAGGCGAGTATTGCCGATTTTCGGCAAGCAGCGTCAAAGACAAACCGCTTCAAGAGAAAATCAGACTGACAGAATCTTTTGCCAGCCTGGTGGCTGAAGACAAACAGATCAGCCATTGGTCGGCAATTTACTCAGATTCGCGCGTCATCAAGCATTTTTCTTCGAGCCTCGGTGCTGATCTTACTTTTGACACCCAGACGGCCGGCTTGCGGCTGGGGTTCAGGTTTGGCAGTGGCGCGAATGTTTTCAGTGAATCATGGTGCAAGGCCAGAAGCGACTTTAACGAACTACATGAATTGCATCAGGAAGCCAGGGATTTTATTGAACAGGCCAGGGATTTTTTTGTTCGGGCCGAGAAAATACCCGGAGGCAATTACACAGTGGTTCTTTCGCCGATGGCTGCGGGCATTTTTGCACACGAGAGCTTCGGGCACAAAAGCGAGGCTGATTTTATGATCGGCGACGAGACCATGAAACGCGAATGGCAGATCGGCAGACGAGTTGGCTCAGACCAACTCAGCATCGTCGATGATGGTAACATTGCTGGCAGCGGTTTTACACCTTTTGATGACGAAGGAACCCGCGCCGAAAGAACGGTGCTGATTGATCACGGCATATTGCGCGGCCGTCTGCACAGCTCGGCAACCGCTGCCGAGCTTGGCGAAGCGGTAACCGGCAATGCCCGTTCCATAAATTTTGAATACGAGCCGATCGTGCGCATGACTGCGACTTATATCGAGCCGGGCAATTGCAGCAAAGAAGAGCTGATCACCGGAATAAGCCACGGAATTCTCATTGATTCGGTCAAGCATGGCTCGGGCATGTCAACCTTTACCCTGGCGCCCTCCATGGCCTATCTGATTGAAAACGGCAAGGTGACCAGACCGGTCAAATTCTCGGTAATAACCGGCAACGTAATGAAAACTCTCGATCAGATCGACGGGGTATCAAGAGAACTTGAGATTCTGAGCTTTGTCGGCGGCGGTTGCGGCAAGATGGAACAGTATCCTTTGCCGGTCAGCTTTGGCGGGCCCTATGTGCGGGTCAGAGAAATCAACGTTCAATAAGGGAACTCTATGCGCGAACAAGTCATTCAGACAGTTAAACAGACATCTTTGAGCATTATTCAGAACGAAATTCAGGCGGTGCGGCGCAAGAATATCAAAAAAACCGGCTGCCGGGTCATAGAAAACGGCAAAATAGGCGTGGCGGGCGGCATGGGTGAGGTAGATTGCGAAAAGCTTTATGAGCGGGCGCAGCAAGGCCTCGCTTACGGGATCGACTACGACGTGCCGGCCAGCATCAATTTTTCACACAGCACGCAGCTTGCCAGCCTCAAAATCAGCGATACCGAGCTTTGCAGTCGCATAACGGCTCTGCTGAACAATTTGAAGGCAAAGCACCCGGAATTTGCCATCAGCAACAAAGTTAACCTGAATCAGGTGTCACTGCGGCTCAGCAACGATCAAGGTTTGGCACTTGAGCATGCTGATGCCTACCTGAGTTTAAGTTTTCTCTTAAAAAAGGCTGATTCAACCGGAATCATGGACTCATTCTTTGGACTGGTTGATCGGCAGCTGGACGAGAAGAAAGTTGCTGACTCAATCAGCGAAATTATCGAGGCTTACAATAATCTTTTACCAATGCCAACCGCCGATCTGCCGGTAATTATTGGCCAGGGAACTCTTACGAGGCTTTTCCAGCGTGATCTGAACGGCAAAATAGTCGGGAACCATTCATCTTTGCTGCAGAATAAGTTTGGTCAGCAGATTTTTTCGCCAGATTTCAGTCTGATGATCGCCAATGACCCGGTTGAGACCTTCGGCACGGCCTTTGACATGGAAGGCATTGTAACCCCTGAGGATTTGAAATGGCTTGTTAAAGACGGCGTTCTGCTGCGGCCTTACACCGACAAAAAAACGGCCGCCAGGTATAATTTTGCAAACACCGGTTGTGCCGACGGTAATTACGACAGCGTTCCATCGCTTGGTGGTGCCAATCTCGAGATTGTACACGCCGGCAAAACTCTTGCCGAACTGCTGAACGGCCAACCCGGCCTGCTGATTCAGATGGCAAGCGGTGGCGATTTCACCCCGGACGGCAACTTCGCTTCGCCTGTGCAGGTGGCCTTTCTCACCGATGGGCACAAACTTCTTGGCCGGGTTCCGGAATTCACTGTCAACGGCTCGATTTTCGATTTTTTCGGCTCTGATTTTATTGGGGTTTCTTCTGATAAAATATTTATCAATGGCAATGAGCGTTTGCTCGTAACAAAGCTGGCCATCGGCAAACTTTGAAGACTTCAGGCAAAATAAACCGGCTGACCATTCTGGTGGCCGGTTTTCTCGTGCTGGCGATACCGTTATGGTTTTTCTGGAGTCTGTTGCATTCGGCTCTTGAAAGAACCCGCGAAGCTTCATTAGGGCTATTGCGCGAAGAAATTCTGCAGACTGCCGAACAGATTCGCACGCAGATGAAACCTGCAAGTTACGTCAAAGAAGTAATCAAGAAGGTTCACAGCGAATTATTGCCCGAAATCACCCCAGACATCGTTAAGATGGTTCCAGACAAAGACTTTGGTCATGAGCAATTTTCGGCAGCGCTGCCTGAAAAACTTCTAACTTCCTTACGCAGCAAAGGCCTGGATGCGCTTCATATCATCGTAATGCCCCCCGGGTTAACCGACGTCTATTACTGGAACTCAGAAGCCTTGCGGCAACAATGCAAAGATGAAGAAAAATTGGCCTGGGACCAATGCATCTCACTGGTGAACAGTGGTAGTCGACTGTACATGCAACATTACCAGAAACCCTGGCCCGGAAGCAGCAACCTGCCGCCTTTAATTTTAAAAGCTCTATCGTTAAACAAAGGGGATTTCTGTTTTGCATATTTGAGCAGATTCAGCGAAATGTACAGTTTTCACGACCAGGTTGATGAATATTTTACTGATTATTTCGGCCAACAATCGCTGTTCAGCTATTCATACCATTGTATCAGTTCAAAGAATATTCATGGTAACTACAGCATCATTGTGCCCCAGTCATCAATAGAACCCGCCAAAGTTGTCAAGGCAGCTTTAAAACTTGGGAATAATGGCATGAGCGCTGCCATGACTGACCTGAAAAGCCCAGAAAGCGGCTTCAAAGAGGTTCAAGAAAAGCTCGAATATTATACCCGCCCCCCTTCAGACTTCTGGAGCCATTATTTTTTCAAAACCGGTGACCGCAGTCAGGCACAAAAAAGCCGCTACGGGGGCTGGCATATCAAAATAACTGCCGATTTTCCCCGGGAACTGGTGCAACAACAGCAAAGTCTGCGCTTGTTCAGCATGTTGGCAACCCTTGGCCTGATGAGCTATTTTGCCGGCGCACTGAGGTTCTGGCTTTTCGGTTTCAGCCTGGGAAATTCGATCAGGAGCAAACTCACGGCAATTCTTGGCCTGATAATTTTGCTGCCGATTGCTGGTACCGGCGCATTGACATGGGTGGGGCTAAATGGTTCTGAGAGGGTTATCGAGAACCATCTGCTGCAGGAGACTCTAAACACTGCCAAAGAACTGGGTATGATAAACGACGAGAATATACTTCGCCAGATGGTCTCAGTGCTTGAAATGAAGAAAATCCTTTCAGGCCTGAACCGTCTGGAAACTGATATTAAGGGCCTGCTATCGCTGGAACAGGGTGCGAACAGATGGTACACCACCTGGACAACTTCATTTTCGAGTATTTTTGAAAGCGGGCAAAACTTTCAAGTCGATCATATCGGCAATACTTCAAAAATCAATCGGCTGTTATTGAGTCTGCTGGGCAAGTATCTTGATTCACTGGGTTTGCGCCAGGTTGAAAATGAAGCGCGTCGGGGTAATTTCTCCCAGACCATGACACTGGGCCTGATGGAAAACTACATTACCCCATGGATGGAAGAGGCCCTTATGAGCCATGAGGGCACTGTACAGCGAGATATCACCCATTCCGCTGACACCAGCCGTGCCGCATTTTATCTGGTTAAAAACAGAAGTGGCCAGCATCAGCTCGTTTTTCAGCGGCTCAGCAATGGTGATGCCCACGTTTATCGCTATCTTACATGGTTCAGCCAGAATCTGCCTGAATGGTTCACCCGAAAGGGCAAGTATGGCGACCTTTCGCTCGGAATACGCCTGCGCAAGTATTTTGATCTGCACATGTTTGCCTGGCCTCCTGAAGCACTTCTTTCGAAAGAAATGACCGCAATTTTTGAACGGGCAATCAGCACCAGAGATCTCGGTCAGAGCGTCACCCGCAAAAACGGAGGCCTTGAAGTTCGCACCTGGCGTTACAATCACGGCGAAAGTTCAATTATCGCGGTTCTCGGCAAAAGTCGGGGTTCTGGCATCACCGGTCTGGCCGCCTTCATGGTGTTTCCTGCTCTGCTGGCTTACGCGATTCTGGTTCTCTATTTTATTACCGCTATCATTGCGGCATTCATCACCGAACCGGTTAAAATCATCAACACTGGCATCAAGGCATTGCACGAGGAGCGCTACGGAGTTCTGATTGCCAGCTTTTCAGGCGATGAGTTCGAGAATATGACTCAGGCATTTAACGAAATGTCAAATGCTCTTCGGCAACGGGAAATGATGAAGCGTTATGTTTCTGGTAGGCTGATTCAGGAGGTGCAGACCAGCAATCTGGCAGAAAATGCCCATGTCGGGCAACTCGTCAAAATAACGGCACTGGCCTCAGACATCAGGGGTTTTACTGCCATCAGCGAAAAATATACCCCGGCAGAGATCGTTGAAATGCTGAATTCCTATTTCACGATCATGGAAGAAGAGATCAGCCGCCAGGGCGGTGTGATCGACAAGTATGTTGGCGACGCAGTTCAGGCACTGTTTTACCACGACAGCACCCAGGAAAATGCGACAGTGCGAGCCTGCCGGGCCGCTTTGCGCATGCGTTCGCAACTTGCGGTTTTCAATACCCGCCGACTTGAACAAGGTCTCTTTACCGTAGAAAACGGCATTGGCATCGACACCGGCCTTGGAATTTCAGGCAGTATCGGCAGTGAAAGCGGTCGCAAAGACTATACCGTCGTCGGCAACGTCATCGAGGAGGCCGCCAGCATTGAATCACGCACCCGGGAATGCGATTCAAAGATTTTGCTGAGCCTGGCTGCCGGCCGTGAGGTTGAGGGCCTCGCCTCAACCCGTGGATTCGACAATGAAACGCTGGAGTTGATCGATGTCTGAACCCACAACGCTCCTGATCAAAAAAAAGGTGGTTATTGCAGGTTCCCGGGTCTGGCTGGCCTGGGTATTGCTGGTTCTGATACCGGTTATAGCCTCAATCTGGTGCCTCGACTATTTTCTTGTCGAGTATTCAATTTTTGCCGAGCCAGAAAAACTCGCCGAGGCTTTCACAGAACTCGAATCCTACAAAAATGCCCAGGTAATAGAAAATTATCTCAGCAGCAAACTTGGCAAATTATCAGCCTTAAAACCCCAGCCAGCAGACGATCAAAACCCTGACCTTCTTAAAGCACAGATTGACGGCCATCTCGGGGGCAAGAGCATTATCTGCCTGTTCTTTGACGCAAAGAGGCAAAAGATCAGCAACAACATCTTTCGCCCTGCTGACTTGAAGAGTGTAGTTTTTCCTCCGGCCGCCCTGTTAAAAAAGCAATTACCCCTGTTGCTTGAGCAACAGCAGGCACAGACTTCGAGGGCGCAGCTGAATGCTCTGTGGGCCGATCAGCAACGCAACGCCCTGTCGATTCAGCAGTTATTCAATACAATTACCCCCGTAACCCTCAAAGCTGACCGGGTGGTTAAAAACTTTTCGGCCCAGTTCGGTGGCGAGCTGTATTTCATTTATTGTGAATTTGCGGCCGCTTCACCACGAATCAGCGGCTTTCTGGCGGTCTTCAGGGGTAAAGATTTTTCACTCACCGCTCAAAAACAAGTGCTGCGAGCCATGTTTCCATTCTGTCGAACAATTTTGCGCGAGATGGACATCAAAAAATGCGAGCAGAACCCGGCCGAATTCTTTAGCGGCATCAGGCGCCTGCCAGACCGCATGGTAATAACCGCTCCCACCGACCAGAGATTCATCAGGCACGTGGTTCACCAGGGTGGCATTGAATTAACCAGCCTGCAAAAGCTGATGATTCCATTCAATGAATATCATCTGCCACTTTCAAAAATGCAGCACCAGTTCGCAGGCATGAAAAAGGGAATCAGCCTGGCCGCTGCGCTTCTGTTGGCTGTCACAGGGCTTTACTGCCTGCGGATCGTTTTGTTCGGCGTCAATCGCGACACAAGCTTCAAAAGGCGCATTCTGGCCACCACCGTGCTTGCGGCGCTCTTCCCCTTCTGCTTTTTCTCAGCTACCTTTTATCTGCACCAGCAATACGACAGCTTTCTACAAAAGATCAACCTGCTGCAGCACATTAACACCAGGCTGGCAACCTTCAACAGCCAGCTCGATCATTACCTTGCCTGGATCGAAGGCACTCTCTCAATTCACGCCCAGCAGATCAACATGGCCATTTTCAATGACGACGCGGCAATAATGAAAATTTTTGAAAATATGGGAAGCTTGCTGCCAGTCACCAGACTGGCTCTGCAAAGGCCTGGCAATTCGATCGCCCGGGAATATGCCGAGCGAAGTTCGAGCAACGAAAAAAATGACTCAAGCGACATACTGCATGTTTTTTTCCCGGAGCGTACCCTGGAACTGCTTCAGGCAAAGCCGCCACTAGCGAGAACCAGGCAGGATGAGCTCAATCTGCCCGGGGCCACGATTAAAATTTCTCTGATCGGGCACTCGCTCACTTCTAATGGTGCCCTCTTCAGCCTGGAACACTCAGGACTGCCGATGTGGATATCAAACTTTCGCATCGTTGATGAGAAGGCGCCGGGCAAGCCAGTGCGCGGGCTTATGTTCAGCAGATTTGAGCCGGCCCCGCTCATTAAGAGTTTTTTGAAGAATATTTCCCTTGCCAGCAGCGATTTTCAAGAGGTTTTCGGGGACTATCGCATTCGTTACGCCTTTTTTCCCGTTGAACGCACCGGCATGTCTTTCATCTGGGGGGGAAGCGGGCATACCAGCCTTGCGGTAATGCGCCAGGCCGGCGAAAAAACCTGGTCAGAAACAGTGACACTTCACCGGGCCGACAACGAAGATGAATTCCTTATCAACAGGCTAAATCAGGGGATTCCTCACAATGCGGTTGCCTACGCCACACCGGCAAGAGGCGTCGCCATGTTCAGCAATTCCCTGATCGCCATCAGCGGCAGCCTGTTTTATCTCGGACTGGTTCTTTTTCTGGCCAACAAGCTGCTTGACCTGTTTTTCGTCAGGCCGGTGATGGATATGGCTTTCAGTGCCGAGCAGATAGCTCGCGGCCGTGACAACTGGCTGCTTGAGCTGCACACCGGCGATGAGCTCGAGCACCTTAACCGAAGCTTTGCCGGCCTTGTCAAGGGCCTTCAGCAACGAAACATGCTCAAAGACTATGTTTCATCTGACGCTTTTTCGGACATTTCTTCATCAGCCGGGCCAAGTCTGTCACCAGGCGGCGAATACTGTGAAGCAACCATTCTTTTTGCTGCAATTAAAGATTATCACCGGCTGGCCGCCGCCTCTTCGCCGCAACAGACGGTTGAGCTGCTCAATCGCTTTATCAGTATGGGCGACAGAATAGTTAAAGAACAGGGCGGCAGTCTTGACAAAATCATCAACCACACGCTCATGCTCGTTTTCAGAGAAATCCCTGATGAAGCTGAGTCGCACGCTCTTCGGGCAGCTCGCACAGCACTCAGGCTCGCCGAAGTCGCTCAATCTGAGCTTACTACCGGCATTTATGCCGGGATTGCCTCGGGAACAGTAATTTCAGGGAAAATTGGTTCTTATAAAGGCAAACTCGATTTTACGGTGATTGGCAACCCGGTGAACCTGGCGGCCCGGCTAAAAACCGAAGCCGCAACAAGCAATAGCGGCCTGATTGTTTCAGGTTCGACCATGCGGCTCCTCAAAGGCCGGGGCAAAGTAAATTTTCTGCGGCGCTGCTCGCTCAAGGGCAAAGCCCGCGAATACAATATTTATGAGTTGTATGATCTGCGAGGCAGCTGAAGGATGTCTAGAAGCATTGCATTTCGATGGCAAACGCATCTTTATGCTCGGCACAGCGAAAGATATAGAGACACCCGGCATCGCCCCACATAAGCCCAGCCCCAGATTCTGAATCAACTTGAGCGACGAATTCGGCAGCCTTTTTGCATTGTGGGCAAACCTGCTCACCTTCGCCCTGTATCCAGATCGGGTAGCCACCTATACTGGTAAAGGGTTCCATTTCACAGCCGATTTCAAGCCCGGCTTCTTCATAGGCACTTATCGGGTCTTCGCTATCTTCTTCTTCGCAAAGGGCTGCGACTTCAGGAAAATGATTTTCGAGGCTTTCATAATCAGGCAGATTAGATACCTTTGCCAGGCTGCAGCTGCATGCTTTAAGTTTTTTATCAACACCAGTACCATCAACAAATTTTTCGACTGCCGGCTGGTCGTAAGTTTTGACCAGCCACTGCCCCAATTCTTCGTCTGGTCGACCAATCGGCATACACCTGAAGCAGTAGAAAACGCAGAGCAGTTGGCCTTGAGCCTTTTTGCCTGGCTGGTCAGCCCGGAACTGAAAAACAAAACTGAGAGGCTGACCGCAGCCGCTGCATATTGGTGCCTTATCGCCGGCTTCAGCATAGGCAGGGCCGGCGAATCTTACATCGGCAGCCTGTTGAGCCGCAAAACCGGGTTTTTCGGGGGTAACTCGAAAACAATCACGCTTAAGACCGTTCAATGCACGTTTTAATTTTTCACTCACCTGAGCTGCTCCTTATAATCTTCTTCGAATTGCACACAGGCCTGACCAGGCCTCTTTGGGCACTTACCGACTTTTATCTGGGCATCGGGCCGAAATGCTCGTTAATGATCTGCCATTTACCATTATTGTTAACCCAGACCAGAGTACCGCGCCCCGGGTTAGTAAAGCGGTTGCCGTTGATGGTTCCGGCCCACACATATTCGAAAGTGCAGGTGGCAAAGGCTGCTGTGTCGATGTTCCAGTGCAATTTTTTCGTCACAAAACTCTCTTCACGGATGATCGAGAAGGTTCTGCCGATGGCCATGGCCACCTCTGTCTTGCCGATATAAGTGCCCTCGGTAAAAACAACCGTGGCATCATCATGAAAAAAGCTTTCGCAGGCATCCCAGCTCTGGGTAGCCAGAGCCTCAACATATTTTTTGAAAACACTTTCAACGTTGTTCATATTCATAACCTATCAGTAATTAGATATTCAGGTCAACCCTGAGGGCCGGCCTGCGTTTGTTCAGAAAATTCTGTGCGACTGAGATTCGTGGCCGACACGGCCTTCCATAACGCCAGACCACCCACCACTCCGGCAATGCCCTGAATTGCATTAGGAACCAGGGAAATCAGCGCCGCTGCCGGGTCGGTAATCTGAAACATCGGAATGTATACCCCAACCGCCGGGTAGATCACGGCTTCAAAAAGATAATAGCCGAGAACCATGCTGCAACCACCCGCGCAGGCTGCCAGAACTGAACGCCCAAGATTACGGGTGTGGCCGGCAAGAAAACCGGTCAACCAGCCTTCAAAACCCTTGACCAGAAAAGTTGCCGGAATATACACCGGAAACCCGATCGCGTCAGCCATTGCCGAGCCAAAGGCTCCGGCGATAAACCCGGCGCCCGGGCCAAGCCATAGGCCGGCCAGAATAATAAAAACGTCACCAATATTAAAATAGCCGTTGGTTGCAGGAATTGGAACCCGCACCAGCAAAGTAGTAACAGCGGTCAGAGCCGTAAGGGCTGCTATTACCGCGGTTTCTGCAAATCTTGATTTAATCTCGGGCATTCGAGTCACCAACCTCCGCAAGCTGTTCAATTTCGTTTACCATAACAGGAATCGGCTCAAAAGTCAGAATTATGCAGGCAAAAATCCATTGATAAATAGATTGTAGCAGCCAGACCGGCCAACCCCACAGAATTGATAGCCCCTTCCAGCCAGTGCGATGGCGTGGCAACAGCAGTTCCGGGTGTTCTTCACGCCACACGAGAATCAATCGGGTTACCACCTCACCCACGTGCTGAAAAATTCGCAGGGTCAGGGCGAGGTGCAAGCCAGCCAGACGATGTTTGCCACGGGTATAAGAAAGTCTCTGAATTAAAGCGCTAACCGAAAATGCATTGATAAAGGTCAGAGAATAAGGAAAAACAGCAAGAATGTTAAAATACAGTTGAACAAGGCGAACATTGGGGTCGCCGCTGCTGATGAATGCCATTGGCAGAATTCGACGCAGAACGGCCCCGGTAATTACGGTGGTTAAAGCCAAAACAAAGGCGCCGGCCATATAATCAAGAAACTTTCTCAAACCAAGACTCGGCAGGCAAATGACCCAGATCAGCAGAGTCAGGAGCGGAACAACCAGGATTGGGCCAGGCAGTTGCGGGTAATTTTTTGCGAGGAAACTGCCAAGCAATGCCGCTGGTCGGCTTGAAAACAGTGGCAACCCGGCGAGAATCAGCAGCAGAAGCTTGAGCCACCAGGGGCGAACATTTTGAAATTGTAGCCACCGGGGAAACTTAAGAGATTTCATGACAGGTGATTTCGACACAGTCAGCATCTTGTCGTTGCAAATATAAATTACAGTGAGCCGAGGCGTGCCATTCGGGCTGATGCGAGATAATTGCGACTGAAGTTCCCTGGCGGTGCGCCATCTGGCAACAATAATTCACCAACCGGCAGGCAGCAGCGCGACTCAAACCCCAGGCCGGTTCATCGAGAAGCAAAAGCGCCGGAGATTCAGCCAGGCGGGCCGCGATAAGCACTGTTTTTGCGAGCAGAAGCGATGAACTGCCAGACGGCGAAGTTTCTGGCTGTATCTCAACGAGGCTGGCCAGTTCATAAAACAGCTCATGGGCACGCTTATAGAGAACCGGGTCAGCCGAAAAAGTTCGTTGCAGATACTCAGTCTGGCCAAGAGTAAACAACTGGCTGATTGATTCTTGAAAAAGCAGCCTGACCAGACTGCTATTATTGCTCCCACGCACCAGAATCTCACCATGGTCTGGCTGATAAACACCGGCAAGCAGGCGGGCAAGCAGACTTTTTCCAACACCGTTATCACCGGTGATCAGCATTGGTGATGCAACTTCAATTTGAACCGGGGAAAAAACGTATCTAATCTGCCGTTCGGCATGATAAACCGGAAACTGGACCTCTGGAAAACGAACGAGGGCATCAACAAGCCTTAGACTGAACTTAACTTTGTCATGATCAGGCATATCTGGCAATTCGCCTGGTTTGTTGCCGGTCGTGATGTCGTCGATCAGCAGAGAATGCACGGGCTTGCCGGCGCCCGCATAGGCATCACAAAGACTTTTCCAGAAATGATGCCGGGAAGGGTTGAGCCAGAAAAGCGGATTGCAGGCTGTCAAACCTTTTACATGCGGCAACTGGGCTTCGGCTTTCGCGTAATTGAGCAGCAGCAATTCGCCACCAGAAAGGGTACTGACTGACTGAGTAAAATTTTGCTCGCTTAGCCCGTATTTAAAGAGCAGTTCCCGAGCTTTGTCGCTCGCATGAATGCTATTGTAACCGCCCAGTGCGGCTGTGATAATCTGCAAAGGATCAGGCATGGCGAGGCCCTGCGCGGGGTCAGGGGTAAGCAAGGCGCGTGGCTCAACCCTGACCGGGCGATGCAACCAGTTTGAGAACCCCGAAAAAAATTCGTCTCGACCACGGTAAAGTTTCGGGAAATAGGTGCCGGTGACGAAAACAAAGTGGTCAACCATGCTTTCAAAGTCTGAGAAAGCACTTGTAGTGAAGCCATTTGTAGCTTGTGAAGTCATTTTGCAGATTCATCTTAATGCAGCCAGCCTTCAAATGAAAGAACAAGCTTAAAAATCTGTTCATCTGCAGAGCGGGCGCGAACATTTTTGCGGGTTTATAAGTGGTGTTGCAATATTTTTGCCAGAAGATTATCTTGTCAAAAGCTTTTGAATAGGCATAACCGCAGTTCGAAAACCGATGGAGCACAAATGACCTGCAAAATAAAATCATGCCTGGCAACCTTGCTGATGCTTGTTTTTTTCTCGCCAGCCGGGAATGCCCAAACAGATCGATGGTTGCCGAATTCAAAAGAGGCCTATGAGGGTCGATCTGCAGGAAAAACATTTGAAGAAAAGATAAAAGCGGCGAAAGAGGCAAAAATCGAATGTTTTAAAAACCTCGAGAAACTTTCTAGAGCTGTAGCTTTGTATAACATTGATAACCCACCAAAATTCAATAGCATCAGCCATGCTCAGGTTAGCCGCCCAGACAATTTTCTGGTGCGCCACGGTTACCTCAAAGAACATATACACAGCCCAACATTTAAGTGCATCTATCAAAGCGATGGTGATTTCTCAAAAGGAGGCCAGATTGTCTGCAAATTTCACGGGCGCCTGGCGAAAACTTTTGACTTGTGGGGCAAAGATATTGCAGAACGGCCAATTTCAGAAATACCCCCACCCCCGGCGCAAAACTTTCTCAACCTTGAATCACCACTGTTGCCTCTGGCTGCTACTTCGGCCGGCACATTAGATCATGAAGTCTATGAACCGCCAGCGATGGTTCCTTTCAGTGTTCGGCAAAAGAACGCCACATCCACCATCAGGGATTTTGATATCGAATTTTTTGAGGATAGCAAAACATTCAAGGAGTTCAAAGCCTACATGGATTTTTCAAAAATCAGGCGTGAAGATCGTGAACTCGAATCAATCAAACTTCACCTTCAGATGTTAAAAAAAACTAAGGTTATGAATGCCTGTCTTGCCAATCTGCGCCTGCTTAATGAATCGGTTATTGCCTTTTACCGCGATCATCCTGAAGAAGAAATCGCCGGTTTCAAGCAGGGCAATTCTGTAGAAGGCTGCGAAATGCTATTCAGGCTGGGCTACCTGAAACAAAAAGTCAGCCCACCCTCATCAACATGCAGGTATCGCCAGGGTCTTAACCCGTTAATACCACTGCAAATATGCTGCACCGAGCACGGTCACCCCTCAACAGAACCAACCCCATGACCATACAGTCGTAAACCCTTACAACAGATAACCACCCTGACTCAGCAATTCTCGGTGAGTCTTGTAACTCTCATCATAAGCCAGTTGTATTTAACCGGTTGTCTTTTAAAAGCTTCGGCCTATCAGCCGACTTTGGCACAGGATGTGCCTTATGCCTTTTGGCATGAGGATTCAAGCCAAAAGGCCTCC
>DAOPYA010000033.1:21563-42458 GCA_035352635.1 Candidatus Rifleibacterium sp. | reverse complement strand
GAACTGCTTCCAGACCGGGCCGCAGACAGACCCGCCAGCCTTGCCCTTGCCAAGAGTTTTGGGCATGTCAAAGCCGAACTGCACGATGGTTACCAGTTCTGGAGTAAAGCCATTAAACCAGGCATCAACATAATCATTTGTAGTACCAGTTTTGCCGGCTACCGTCCGGCCGGCGATTTTGGCCCGTGCGCCGGTACCGCGTTCAACTGCCGTTCTTAACATGTCGCAGATCATGGCAGCATTAACAGCCTTCATAACCTCTTTTGCTTTCGGCAGATTCTCTTCAAGAATGTTTCCATCACGGTCAACCACCTTGAGAATAGACAAGGGCCTGCTGTAGATGCCCGAATTTGCAAACACTCCGTAGGCCGAAGCCATTTCAAGTGGAGTAAACTGGCCAGAACCCAGCGCCAGAGACAGGTTGGGTTCCATGGGGGCGGTAACTCCAAGGCGTTTAGTGAATCTGATAACTTTTGCCGGGGTCAGCTTGTCAATCAGTTTGACCGCAGGCACGTTGAAGCTCTTACATAGAGCCTTCATCAGAGTTATGGTGCCATGATACTTTAAGTCATAGTTTTTCGGCGACCAGACTTTGCGGGTCCAGGGGTTGGTATAGGAAATGTATTCGTCAACCACCGGATCACCAGGCAACGAGCCTTCTTCAAGGGCGCAGGCATAAACAAACGGCTTAAAGGAAGACCCCGGCTGACGATAAGCCTGGGTGACCCGGTTAAACTGAGATTGCTCAAAACTGCGGCCACCGTAAAGAGCCTTGATATGGCCATTTTTGGGATCAAGACAAACCAATGACCCGTTCATGCCAGGGTATTTGCTGATGGGAAATTCTTTGAAAATCGGCGCCGAAGCCATGGCAGCGTCGGCATATTGCTGCATCTCAAAATCCAGGGAGGTATAAACCTTGAGACCACCGTTATAAACGAGGTTGGCACCATACTTTTCAAGGAGTTGATCGCGAACGTAAGTAACAAAGTAAGGCGCTTTCACTTCCTGGGCCTTTAACTCAGCAAGTTTAATCTTTTCGACTTTGGCCTCTTCATATTGGGCAGGAGTTATAAAACCAAGTTCTACCATCTTGGCCAATACCAGCGCTCTTCTGGCTTCGTTATTTTTCGGGTTACGAATTGGCGAAAAAGCAACAGGGCTTTTGGGCACCCCCGCCAGCATGGCACATTCAGCAATAGTGAGGTCTTTCGGGTCTTTAGCAAAATAAAGCTCAGAAGCTGCGGCAAGACCGTAGGCGCCATGACCAAAATAGATTTCGTTGAGATAGAGAGTCAGTATTTCTTCTTTGGAATATTTGCGTTCGAGCTGAAATGCCATCATCGCTTCGATGGCCTTGCGTTTGAAGGTCTTTTCGCTGGTCAGGAAGGCATTCTTAACCAGTTGCTGTGTTAAAGTCGAAGCACCCTGCACCACCCGACCGGCCTTGATATTCTTGGCCATGGCGCGGGCAATACCAACCATATCAATGCCGTAGTGTTCGTAGAAGCGTTCGTCTTCGATCGCCACAACTGCATGTTTCATTATGTCAGGAATTTCCTGGCTCGGAAGAATGCGCGTGCGATTTTCTTCGGCATGCAGGTTTGCCAACAGCAGGCCTTTGGTATCAAAAACCTGAGTTGTCAGGTTGGGGCGATAAGAATTGTCAGCTATAATAGGGATCTTCTCAGAAAAACCCTTGACGATTCCGATTACGGCGCCGGTAACCACAATTACCGCAATGATGCTGAGCACAAAACCCAGTTTGAAAAAAAACCAGAGCCAGCCGATCACCTTCTGGGTAATCGTCTCAGACTCGTCTTCTTCTTCGTCTTCGTTAGAATCTTCGATTTCTTCGGGGTCTTCCCCGTTATTAAAAAGCATAAAATACCATCCTGTTGCAACAGAGTACAATAAACCAATCGGCATTTTCAAGGCTGGTATAAAGAAAACAATACATTTTGTCTTTTTTTGTTCTTTTCCTTCTGCTATATTGGCGTCGTTCAATGACTATTAAACGCAATCGATGGTATCAGCAAACTATGAAAATTCACGAAGCAATAAAATGGATTCTCGACCGGGGCGTCAGAACTGGCCCATACGGGCTTGACCGAATAAATTTTCTACTCGAGGAACTCGGCAACCCTCAGCATGATTACGTTTGTGTTCTTATTGGCGGCACCAACGGAAAAGGTTCAGTGACTGCCATTACCGAGGCAATTCTTCTGCACTGCGAAGATTACATCTGCGGCAGCTTTACTTCACCGCATCTTGTTGATCTGCGTGAACGCATCAAGATTCAGGGTCGCCCGATGACAGACAAACTCTGGATCGAAGGCACGCAGGCAATCCAGGAAGTCGCCGGCCTCATGGGCAAAGAAGCATCGATTGGCCCGGCCAGTTTTTTTGAAGTCATGACTGCCCTCGGCTTCTGGGGTTTCAGAGCCGCCGAAATCGACATCGCCATTGTTGAAGTAGGGCTGGGCGGGCGTTTTGATTCGACTAATGCATGCAGCCCAGAGGTTTCGGTCATTACCAACATCGGCACCGATCACCAGGAATTTCTCGGCAACGGCAAACAGGCTATCGCCCAGGAAAAACTGGGCATTATCCGCAAAAAACGCCCGCTGGTGACCGGAGAAACCGCACCTGAAATTCTCGCTGAATTTGAAGCCGCCTGCAAAAAAGCTGGCAGTCAGCTGGTTATGGCCAGCCCGGCCGAGCGGTTTCAGGTTGTTGAAAGCAGGCCTGATGGGCATCTGATCCGCATGCCTGACCACGAAGAACCGGTTTTTATGGCCCTGCCAGGTGAACATCAACTTGCCAACCTGGCAATTGCGCTTGAATTGATTGCTCAACTGCGAAAAAATGGCTTCGCCATAACTGAAGAGGCAGTTCGTATGGGAATCGCCGCTGTTAAATGGCCCGGGCGCCTGCAATGGTTGCCGGGCACCCCACCCCTGCTGCTCGATGGCGCTCACAACGCTGAAGGGCTCGAAACCCTGGTCACTTACCTGCGTGATTTTCCACCGCCAGCGCCCCTGAACATCATTTTCGGGGCTCTTAAAGACAAACCGTTCGTCGAGATGGCCGAAAAACTCAGTGCTTTCGGGCACCGTTTGTGTTTTGTGCCGCCGGCATGCAGTCGCACCATGACCAGAGATTTTTTCTCAACCACGCCTATGGCAGATAAATGGCAATGGTTTGATACTTTCCCAGCTGCACTCGCCGCCTGTCAAGCAGACTGTGGCTGTATTCTTGTCACCGGCTCGCTTTATCTGATCTCTGACGCGTTAAAGGAAGTTAATCGCCAATGACCTACGCACCTGGTCTTGAAACTTTTTTTGCAGCCAGGCACGGCAAAAAGCGGGTGGCCGCGGTTACCAACTTCACCGGCCGTGACCGCAACGGCGTGCATCTCGTCAGACGCCTTGCCGAAGACCCACGCTTCGAACTTAAGCGCATTTTCACTCCAGAACATGGCTTTGCTTCAGATGCCCCTGATGGTGAACACGTTGCCAATTCAAAACATGACGAACTGCCTGTCGAAATTGTCAGCCTGTATGGCACCATGAAAAAGCCAGCCATTGAGCTTCTCAAAGACCTCGATCTGCTCATTTACGACATTCAAGATGTCGGGGTAAGGTTTTACACC
Organism: Candidatus Rifleibacterium sp.; assembly: GCA_035352635.1. Lineage (GTDB taxonomy): Bacteria > Muiribacteriota > Ozemobacteria > Ozemobacterales > Ozemobacteraceae > Rifleibacterium. The sequence goes on along the minus strand of DAOPYA010000033.1, from coordinate 38,803 downwards.
TATATTTCGACCCTGCGCAACATAATGGAAGCTGCTGATGCCGCCGGTATAGCCGTAGCAGTTCTTGACCGCCCCGATGTTCTGGGTGGAGTTCTCGTTGAAGGCCCAATGCTGCAGCCCGAATTGACTTCGTTTGTTGGCCACCTTCCCATCGCCTTGCGCTACGGGCTTACCCCCGGCGAACTGGCTCTCTGGTGGAAAAACCAGGCAGGCATCAACGTTGAATTAGAGGTCTACAAATGTCAGGATTATCGCTGCCCAACCGACTTTGCCGATCTTGACTTTCCCTGGTTCAAGCCCTCACCCAGCATGCCCGATACCCTGACCGCGGCATTTTACCCGGGAACCTGTCTTTTTGAAGGCACCGAACTCTCAGAAGGCCGCGGAACCGCCTTTCCATTTCGCAATCTGGGAGCCCCATGGGTTAACGGCAACGCCTGGGCCGAAGCACTTAAACCCTTGCTCCCCGACAATATCCTGGTAATACCCGCTGAATTCGTTCCAGAAATAGGAAAATGCTCTGGAGAACAATGCCGGGGCATTAATCTGCGCAGCCTCACAAGAAATATCGATAACGCGGTTTATGTTGGCCTGGCCGCGCTGTATGCACTCATGCAGACTCATCCCCGACAGGTTAGCTTTCCCGGACGGCCAAATCTTTCGGAACCATTTATCGACTATCTGGCGGGAACCAGCCGAATAAGAAAAGGGCTTCTCAATAACGAGAAGCCCCATGAAATTCTTGCAGATGCCTGCGCTGGCACAGATGTCTTTGCGGCCGGCAGAAAAAATTGTTTTCTTTACCAGCGCGACTGAAAACTTTCAACCCTCAGGCTGAATAACCTTCCAACGGTTGAGCCAGAGATCGTTGCCGCTCTTTTCGAGAACAAGAAGACTGCCATGATTATCAAAGGCAACGTCACGTTGGCTGATCTTTTCGGGCGCTTCAAGTTTCCAGAACATGCGACCATTATTGCCAATAAATGCGAGCTTTCGAACGTTGTCTTCATTAGCGGAAACAAGCAGTTCGCCCTCTTCACCGACCGGGCCGAGTTCAATTCCGGTGGGGGCAAATTCAGGTGAAAATTTGTAAACTTCACTCATCAGATTACCCAGGCAATCATAAAGGTCGGCACCCCAGATACCGCCAGCCTTGAGCTGCATCGTCCAGAAAAAGCCATTCGGAATCGGCAGGGCAAATTCGATATTATCGATTTCAACAGCACTGGTGGCTGTTTTGGTCAGAAAAAACGCTTTTTCACCACCTGCCAGAACCAAACCTTCATCACAGGCTTCAATACGGCAGGCATCCCAGGTGTGAGTCGGCCATGACGGCAAAAGATGCCCACCAAGCCGCCCTTCTTCGGTCAGATAAACCAGTTGGCCGAGAACCACATCAAAATCAAGAATCTTTTCGGAACCGGTTTTGCCGGTTACGGCTTCACCCGTTTCCAGGTCAAAACGCACGAATTTTCCGGAACTGTTTGCGATAAAAACCTTGCCTTCGGCACTGCGCATGCCAATAAGGCCGGCAACCAGATCTTCAGAAATTTTGAACAGAGGCTCGCGGGTAACATCACTCTGAGCGCCTGCCATAGCTGACGAGAGAAGCAAAACCGTTAACAGAACCAGAAACCTGCAATTTCTCATCATTTTTTCACATCCCATTCAATCGTTTTCACAGCAAATTCACCCTCGGGGGCCGAGAAGAAATCTGCTTCAGCAAGGAATATTTTTTGATTGGCGCTGGCAATAAAACGATTCATTGAACCGGGGGGGGCAAAATAAAGTTTTCTGGTTACCCGGGCGCTGCTGCTGATCTCAAGCAGTTGCAGCGAGCCTTTAAAACCACCGGTGGGAACAAATGACACAACCAGTGCATCTTCGGAATCAGCATTCCAGACTCTTGGGTTCTGAAGGTCAGCAAGACCGATGTGAATGCTTTTCTGCAGCTGGCCTCTTGCTGAATAGATTCGATGAAAATAGCCGGCATTATCACGGTAGGCAAGCAGATGCAGTCTACCCTTTTTATCAAGAGCAAAACCGCTTCTCTGCCAGGGTATTTCGCGGACCAGTTCCCCATAGGCCGTGAACACCGAAATAACCGTGCGGCCATAGTCACCAACATAGAGTCGGCCACCCGCATCAACCTCAAGCTGGTTGATCTGAAGGAACTTTCCAGGTTCGGTGCCACGACCGCCGATGCGCAGCAGCTCACGACCATCGGCAAGCGAAAGCTTGCGGATAAAGCAACCGGCGGCATCAGCAACCCAAGCCGTCTCAGGCTTGCCTGAGGTGCCGGTCACCAAGGCAAAGTCTTCAAGAAGCCTGAACCCCTCAAGATCAGGAATTTTGACTTCAGTTTTAAGGGAATTCTGGCGGTCAAAGCCATAAATATGGCCACCGATCGAATCAAGAAGCCAGAGATTTTCATCAAAAACCCTGAACGCCATTGGCCCATAAGGGGCGTCTTCGGCGAATTTTGGGTCAGTCTTGCTGTTATAGACCGCTACTTTACCCTTATCAGTTCCATAGGCAATTTTCCAGGCCTGTGACTGTGACTGTAACTGTAACTGTGACTGTGACTGTGACTGTGACTGTGACTGTGACTGTGCTTGAGCGGCAATACTCATCAGGAACACTGCGATCAGTGCGAGAATTACTCGGCGATTCATTTCATCAGACCTTTCTGAGAACTCTGGTTACCGGGCCAATAGCATAAGGATCGGTTATTCTTGGAGTGCGCAAAGAAGATGAATTATTCATGGCTTTATAACTGTTTCCTTCTTTAACGATGATACCAACGTGGGTGTCGGGGTCTTTGATACCGTCGCCGGTATAATCGTAGGTTTTCCAGGTGATTACGTCGCCTTCAGCGAATGGCGGCACACTGACTTCCTTCCAGCCTCGCGATTTAAGATCAGAAACGACAGAACGCACATTGAGGTGAACTGAAGTAATGGCACCAGCATTTTTAAGGGCAGTGGAAACAACCTTGGCGCAGGCAAGGCGGCCGCCGGATACGTCAGCAGTCCGGAAGGCAGTGCTGCCTACAAGGGCTTTGGCAGCAGTCACGATGCGTTTCTGCAGATTACCAGTGGTAACGGGAGTACCTGTATTACCGGAAGAAGAAGAATCACCCCGGGTTTTAGAGATATAGCTGGCATGAACGTATCTGGTCTGGCCATTATAATCGATCTTGTACCAGTCACCTTCTTTGCCGACAACCTTGACGGCGATACCATTAGGAATAGTGGCCACAATCTTGCCCCACGGCCCTGAGCGCACATTGAGGGCGCTGGCAGTTACGTAACCGGTAAAGTTATTGGGGTCAGCAGGCTTAGGGGTTGAGGGCTTGGTGGAATCGATATAGCGTTTAGCAACAAAAGCTTCGTTGCCGTTCCAGCTGATTTTATACCAGTCGCCGGCAACGCCGAGAATGTTGATTTTGTCACCTTTCTTGAGCTGGGCGAGAATATCACCGCTCGGAACCCTTCGAACATTGAGAGCCTCGGTGTTGACATAGCCGCTGCCCGGGAAGGGCTTGGCTTTTTCGCCTTCTTTCAGAATATAAGAAGAATGAATATAACCCATTTTGCCGTTGTAGGAGATTTTGTACCAATCGCCATTTGAACCAATAATGCTGACCTTGTCTCCCTTTTTGATTGTGCCGAGAATGTCGCCCCATGGGGCAGATCGCACATTCAGAACCTCAGCCAGAGCAACAGTGGCCGAAACGCCGGCAACTTTGTCGGTCGCAGCTTTGGCAGAGGGGTTGGCTTCTGAGTTTGCGGTGGTCTGCAGATTAACAGAATTTTCGGAAAAAGGCGTAGAGGCCTCGAGTGGCCAGGTGAAGGCCAGGCCGACTGCCAGACCGGCAATTACAATGTTTTTCATCGGTTGCATATCCATTCCCCCTGATTGAGTATTTATATTTTACCTCAAAAAGCCTGGAAAGTTTACAAATCTTGCAAAAAGACTATTTTGCGGATATTATTTTGTCGGATTAAAGTCAGCTAACACAGACATTCGGGGAACAAAAAATGATAGACTTAAAAAACTTTTCGTTTCTCAGCACTCTTCCAACCCGGGAACACGAAAAACTGAAAAGGATCTGCCGCTTTCAGAAATACACCTCCGGAACCCGCGTTGTCAATGAAAAGGAAGCGTTGGATGAGCTGATTCTGGTGGTTGAAGGTCAGTTATCAGTCATAAAATCATACGGTGAAAAAAAAGTCACCCTTTTTAACCTTGACCCGGGTGACGCTTACGGTGAAGTCGAGATTCTCAACGGCACTCCTGCCCTGACAACCTTGATCGGCTATCAGGAATTTCACCTGATGTTTATTCCCAAAGAAGCTGTGCTGCGTCTAATTGGCCTCTACCCAGGCTTTGCCAAAGAAACCCGCGATCTATATTCACGGCGTGCCTTTCAGTTACTTGAAGAAGGCGAATCAAGAACCCAGGAAGCAAGAGTAGTAACTTTTTTCAACGTTAAAGGCGGAGCCGGGAAATCGGTCATTTCTTCGAACGTTGCCACCATGCTGGCCCGCTTCTGGAAAAAGAAAGTGGTGCTGCTCGACCTGAACCTGGCTTTTGGCGATCAAGGGATTCTGCTCGGCCTTTCGGCTGAAAAGCACATACAAAAGCTCCTCGACGAAAAAGGCCCCCTGAAGCTGGCAGAGATTGAAAAGCAGCTGACCCAGCATTCATCAGGGCTTAAAGTACTGCTGCCGCCGCCGTTGCCAGAACTTGCCGAGACCATATCGCCAGATTTTGTTGAACACATCATCGAAACACTCAAGCCCCATTATGATTTTATAATCATCGACACCCATAACCAGTTGACCAGCATGGAACTTCGTATTTTTGATGCCAGCAGCCTGATAATGCTGGTGATGACCATGGAATTAACCTTTATAAAAAATACCAAGCTTCTACTAGATCTGCTAATCAGGTCAAAAATACCACGTGACAAGATAAAGGTTATTCTGAACCGGGCCTTTAAATCTATGGGTCTTGAGCCAGCTAAAGTAGAAAAATCATTGCGTTACGCGATCAGCCATTTTATACCAAGCGAAGGCAACATCGTCGTTCCGTCTGTCAATCAGGGCATACCACTGGTTCTCTCAAAAAGCAGCGATGGCACCGCAATTCTGATGGCAATACGCAAACTATGCGCCAGCCTGACTGGCGAAGAGATCGAAAAGGGAACCTGGAACATGTTCTCGCTGCTGAAAGAAGTTTTTGGCATCTGATGCCTGGCTAAGGCTTACCAGCTGAACAGTTTCCTGAAAAACCCGGGTTTTTTCTTTTCAACTTTGACGGCGATGATAGAAATGTTGTCGCCGCCGCCGTTGTCAAGGGCCTGTTGAACGAGTTTTTCAACTGCGACTTCAGGGGTTTCTGAGGCGTGAAGGGTTTCAGCAATCGATTCATCGCTAACTTCACCGGTTAAGCCATCTGAACAAAGAATAAAAATATCGTTGTTGGCAACCGGCCCTGAGGTAATATCAACTTCGATGGTATCTGCCAACCCCACATACCGGGTGATCGAGCTTTTATAAGGGTGATCCTTTTTTTCTTCGGCGGTAATGAGACCTCTTAGAAACAGTTCTTCAACATAGGAGTGATCGCGGGAAATCTGCTTGAGTAGATTGTTCCGATAAAGGTAGATACGACTGTCGCCAACGTAAGCAATGTAGAAATCGTTTTCCTGAAAAGCCATAACCACACAGGTGCAACCCATACCTTTCGACGTGGGGCGCTCTTCAAGCATTTTGCGAACATTGCGGTTTGCCAGATTAAAAGCATCGCGCAGCGTCTTTTCGAAAGGTTCAGCCGGGTTGGCTTCCCGATTCAGGTTCTCGGTAATTGTGTCTCTGGTGATCTGAGAAGCTACCTCACCAGAAGCAAGGCCTCCCATGCCGTCAGAAACGATAAAGAAGCCTTTGTTTTCGGAAACGTAAAAGGCGTCTTCGTTGTGATCGCGCACTTTTCCGACATGCGTTTTACCAAATGCTGAATAACGCACAATTCCTCCCGGTCAATTCTTCAATTCGTCGAGCCTTTTTTTAATGTCTTCCTGGTCTGGGTAAAGAAACAAAGACATTTCATAGTATTGTCTGGCTTTATCTATTTTTTTGTCTTCGATAAAATAATCCCCGAGACTGTTTAGCAGCAGGCGATTATTCGGATCTTTGGTCCAGGCATCCATAAACAGGCGCAAAGCTTCTTTGCTGTCTTTGCGCCGCATCTGCAGCAACCCGGCATAAGTGAAAACGGTCGCAGATGGATTACTCTGCATCAGGCGGGCATAAAAAGCGCTGGCCCTGGTCAGATCAGCATGCCTGAAGCAGAAATCAATAAACAGCTGGTGATATTCATGATAATCAGAATTCTCAACAAGCTTCTGGAAGAGGGCCTCCCAGGCTTTTTCGATAGCGGCCTGCTGTTGCTCAAAGGCCGAATTTTCTTTTTTGGTTTTCGGGGGGGCGTCAGGTAACCGGCGAATCATGCCGGAAAGATCATCAGTCATGGCTTGAAGTGCCTGAAGGCCCGGAACTTCAACCGAAAGAAGTCGCTGCCGCAAATTCAGGTGCTGCCTGGCCTGCACATCAAAATAGAGAGTTGAGGTGGCGTAGCCGGGCAAAGAAAAACTGATAAGATAACCCATGGGCGGCATGACGATTTCTACCGGGCTGCTGCCAATAATGTTTTTGTTCAAACTGACGCTGGCACCGTCGGGTACTGAAATCAGCGTCAGGCGGGCCTGAGTAAAATATGAGTAACCTTTGAAGACCAGAAGAAACAGAATGGTGAAGCCCGCCACGATCAGAACAATCCTGATGATGTTAATCAATTCAGCGGGCGGTTTGGGGGCGAATTTCCGGGTGGTGGCATGGGTGCCGTCGTCCTGCTCGTAGTTTTCTGCAAAGGCATCATCTTCTTTGTCTGGCTTCACATTCGTGAGGTCAAGTGAACCGGACGAATCAAGAGGCTCGTCAGCCGCCCCCTCATTGAGCTTAACCAGTTCCTGCAACATTTCGTCACATGACTGAAAGCGATGTTCCTTTTCCTTCTGCATAGCTTTGAGAATAATATCATTCAGACGTTTTGGAACAGCATCGTTGAGTTCGATGGGCGACACAGGCTTTTCTTGAATATGCTTGAGAGCAATGGCATTTGGGCTATCGCCGACAAAAGGCAATCGGTCGCAAACAAGCTGATAGAGGGTTACGCCAAGCGAGTAAATATCTGAACGGTAATCAAGATCTCTTTTGCCAAGGGCCTGCTCTGGAGACATATAATCTGTAGAGCCAAGAGTCAAGCCTTCACCTGTCTTGCTGGTGTTTTTGCAGGCCTTGGCAATACCAAAATCTGTCAGCTTAACATCACCCGTGGTGGTAATCATAAAATTACTCGGCTTGATATCGCGATGCACAACGCCCTGATCATGGCAATGCTGCAGGGCCGAAAGAGCGCAGACCATTACCTTGACGATATCTTCGAGGCTAAAACCCTCGCTGCTCTTGATCATGTCTTCAAGAGACCGGCCTTCGATGTATTCCATGATAAAATATGGAGGCAGGCCTTCTTCGCGGCACTTTTCGACCGTAGCAATATCGATGATCTTAACGATACTGGGGTGATCGTGCAGACGTTCCATGGTTCTGGCTTCGTCAAAGAACCGTGCCACAACGTCAGAGTCGTCGATCCAGTCTTCTAAGAGGAATTTTACCGCAGCCTTTTTTTCGAGGACAGTGTGCTGCGCCAGGTAGACCGTTGCAAAGCCACCATCACCAAGTTTTCTGATGATGGTATAATTGCCGGCCTTTTTTTGTGAATAATCAGCCACGCAATTCAACCCTTAAAAGCCGAGAATTGATTTGAGTTTTGAGAATATTCCGCCTGATACTGCTTCTGACTGTTCGCCGGCAATGTTGCGGCTCAGATTGTTAATCGCCTGAGTAAGGTTTGAACCGGGTTTTTCAGAGACCAGCAATTTACCGCCGTTCGAGGTCAGGACCGCGTCATCAGGGCAATAGGGCAAGGCAAAAACATCTTTTTTGAGAAAGGATTTGGCTTCTTCGGCGCTGACAGTGCCTTCGCGACCAACTTTGTTCATAATAACCTTGAACTTGGTTTCTGGAAATTTAAAAGTGTTCATGATTTCAATGACTTTTCTGGCGGCAAGAAGATGACCTATTTCAGGCATGGCCACGAGATAAATCAGGTTGGAGGCTTCCCAGGCGGTGATGGTTACGTCGTCGATATCGGTTTTGAGATCGACCAGAACGTAATCATACTTCGCTTCGAGGCTCCAGAGAATCGTTTTAATATGCTGAGCAGTAACCAGCTCAGCCAGCTCTGTCTTTTTGGGGGCAACCAGATAGTCAAAACCCGGCCCCTTGTGCATAAAATTCTGGATATTGTCAGGAGTAATCTCCTGCTCGCGAATCAATTCACTGATCGTTGCCCCAGGTTTGCCCACCAGATAAGTCAGTATATCGCCGAATCTTAAATCAAGATCAACGACTGCGACCTTCTTCTCACCCTTCTCACACAGAGTGCGTGCCAGGTTAACGACGATTGTGCTGATACCGGTGCCGCCCTTGGGGCTGTAAAAAGACACAATCTGAGAGCCTTCACGAGATAGAGGCTTCAGGGTCTGCCAGAGATCACCGACCGCAGTATCAATAAAAATAAACTCAAAAGTATCGAACTTAACGATGTCGCGATGGTTCAAAATATGGCCGGCATTGGCCGGAATCTGCTCGCTATTGAGAAAAGTGCCGTTCGAACTGTCGTTGTCGGTCAGAACACACTTGCCGTCTTTCAATTCAATGCTTGCGTGGAGCCGTGAAACCATCTCGCTGGGCAACTGCAGGGTTCTGCCGTCTTCCCGGCCGATGGTAAAAACTTCATTAGAATTAAGCTCAAAAGGCTTGCCGAGAAATGGCGGAGTGTTACCCACGAGAAATTTCTTTTTCATTTCCTCGGTAACAACAACTTTTCTGAAGACGGTTTTTTTTGATTCGTCTGACATTTTTCTTTCTCCCAACTGAGCTAATTGCGTCGCGATTATAGCACAGGCACAAATAACTCGACAAATTTCTTTTTGCTTGTACCTTGTTCCTGCTCACCATTAAATTGACAGCTACTTTCAAAGATATTATGATATGAACTTCAAACGTGAAAAGCAAAGAATTTTTTTCGGCTCTGCCTTTACATTGGCTAGGGATAGTTTTACTTGCCCTGGCCGTTCTTGCTTACGCTGCAACCATGATTTTCAGTCAGTCGCCCCCCGAACCCGAGATCATTGGCCGACCGAAGTTACCCCCTGTTACCGGGCGCTCTGTTGACGACGGCTCTGACGAAAAAAAGAATCTGCTCGAACGCCTCGAGTTTCAGAAAAAGCATCAGCAATTTCAGGCTTCTTATCTCGACCTGATAAAGAAAATCAGCGAAATGGATACAACGCGGATCAACACCCGCAAAGACAGAGACCTCTTCAAGAATTACAACCGGGCCAAGACCGATTTCACCGAAACTCTTAAAAAGGTTGAGGATTACGAAAAGGATTTTCGCCTGAAGTGCTTCGCCCGCATGCGTTCGTTGATTCTTGCTGTGCTTTTTTACGACCGCAAGCATACCACCCGCATGACCAAATTCGACCCGGACGCCCTGATAAAACTGGGTGCACTCCAGGAAATCCCGGTCTGTCCACGCGGTGGCCGATATTCAATCATCTATAAAGATGGCAGACGCCTGTTTCACTGCTCAATACACGGCACCCTTAAAAATTAACTGCCGTTGTTTCTGCCCCTGGCTGATGCAGCTTCCTTCTTGTCAACTTCGCCGTTAAAAAACAATTCGACCATCTCAATGAGGGTTCTGATAAACAGAACACCGACACCAATAGAAAAAATGACGGTCAGAGCAACAGCGATTGTTAATTCTTTGAACATTTTTTGTGTAACTCCCAGGGTATACGTTGAAAACCCTATCGGCAAAACAGGCATGTTTATTAACGAACCCATGGCACAAAAAAACCGCTTGGTGCCTTAAAAAGGCGCCAAGCGGATGCATTAACAATCTTCTGCCGGCAAAGATGCTGGCAGAAGTTCAATTCAATTTTCAGCGTGATTTACTACCAGAAACATTGGCGTACCAGCCCGATTGATGAGAATCACTGAACTCTTTTTGGCTTCACCTTCTTTGATTGCAAGTTCAAGAGCACCTGCATCGGTGACATCCTGCCCATTAACCTGCACAATGACGTCGCCGGTATTCAGGCCTGCCTTATCTGCCGAAGAACCGCTTTTTACACCTGAAACAACCAGGCCCTCCTTAGTTTCAAGGCCCATGCTTCGTGCCAGTTCTGGAGTCAATTTTTGTACGCTCAGGCCAAGACTGCCTGCCAGGCCATCTTCTTCAGCCTTGGCTTTTGGCAACAGTCTGGCCTCTTTAGAACTAAGGCCAAATGAGTCGGGCATTTGCTCAAGATTGACCTTAAGATCGACGATCTTGCCATTGCGAAGTACTTCGATCACTACCGTTTTTTTTACTTCCTGGGCCAAAATGAATTTTTGCACATCATTGGTATTCTTCATTACCTTTCCATCGATCTTGCGAATAATATCCATGACCTTGAAACCGCCTTTTGCCGCGGGGCTGCCTTCAGATATCTGCATAACAACAGCGCCTTCACGGTCAGCGATGCCATAGTGGCCTGCCAGTTCTTCAGTCACGCCCTGCATGGTGATACCTAGATACGGCCTTTCGACCCGGCCATTGCTGACAATCTGCTCGGCAATGCGTGATGCCATGCTTGAAGGAATGGCAAAACCAATACCCGAGCCTGGAGCGGTGAAAATGAGGGTGTTGATACCGATTACCCGGCCTTTGAGGTCAACCAGCGGCCCCCCAGAATTGCCGGGGTTAATGCTGGCATCGGTTTGAATAAAATCTTCGATTGCCGTGGCACCAATGCCAGAGCGCCCAATAGCGCTGACTACACCAACAGTAATCGTCTGTTCAAGGCCGAGAGGATTGCCAATCGCCATACACCACTGCCCGACTTCAACTTCGTCGGAATTCGCAAATACAGCTGCAGCAAGTGGTTTTGTGGCTTTAACCCTGATGACGGCAAGGTCGGTTTGCGGGTCCTGACCCACCACTTCGGCAGGTAATTCAGTGTCGTCATGAAATTTTACCGTAATTTTACTTGCCTCTTTAACCACATGATTATTGGTCAGAATGGTGCCATCAGCTTTGATTATTACACCGGAGCCAGCCCCCTGAATCTTCTCCTGGGGTGGATTGAAGCGCGGACCACGAAAAAAATGTCGGAAAAATTCTTCTGCGCCGCCCTCCGGTGCTTCTTCACCTTGAGAATCCTGCCAGTTGATACCGCCGCCAGTTCGTTCAATTCTGATGTTTACTACGCTCGGCTTAAGAGTACGTGCCACATCGACAAAAGCCTTCTGCATGCTTAAGGCCGCTTGAAGACCGGCATCATCAGCATAAGCAGCATGATTGAGGGCTACAGAAGCCAATACGATAAACAAACTTAAACAAATTAAACGCAAAGATTTCATTTTTTACCTCCTCAGCATTTTTCACATCTTATAGACTGACGGCTGAAGCAAAAGGTTCCAATTTTTCGCCTTGACCTTTTAAACAGTTGATGGTTAACTGATTGCCAATCTAAGGTCAGGAGACATTATGCGTATAGTTGTCACCGGCGGGGCCGGATTTATCGGTTCACATCTCACAGAAGAGTTGCTTGCTCAGGGCCATAGCGTCGTAATCATCGACAACTTCATCACCGGTTCAAGAAAAAACATTGAACACCTGCCAACCGACAAGCTTTGCATCGTCGAGCATGATATCACCAGACCCATCTATCTTGCCGAAAAAATCGATCGCATTTACCATCTGGCTTCACCGGCCAGCCCCGTCGATTACCAGAAACTGCCGATTCAAACCTTAAAAGTTGGCGCCCTCGGGACTCACAATCTTCTCGGCATGGCCAAAGCTCATGGGGCAAGACTTCTGCTCGCCTCAACCTCAGAGGTTTACGGCGACCCTGAAGTTCACCCGCAAACAGAATCTTACTGGGGCAATGTCAACCCCGTAGGGCCGCGCGGTTGTTATGATGAATCGAAGCGCTTTGCCGAAGCAATCGTGGTGGCTTACCGCGATTTTCATAAGGTCGATACCCGAATTATCCGGATTTTCAACACTTACGGCCCAAGAATGCGGCTCAACGACGGCCGAGTTGTTCCGGCATTTATTTCCCAGATACTCAGCGGTCATGATCTTTCGATTTTCGGCGACGGTTCTCAGACCCGCAGTTTCTGTTATGTGTCTGATCTGGTCAGAGGCATGATGGGAGTCATGGAACAGGCCGACCAGAACCCGGTCAATCTTGGCAACCCGGCCGAGATAACCATCAAGCAGTTTGCCGAAAAAATAATCGAACTGACCGGCATTCAGGCTAAAATGGTCTTTCACCCGCTTCCACAGGATGACCCTCGACGCCGGCAACCCGACATCAGTCGGGCGCGTCAATTAATAAACTGGGAGCCACAGATCAATCTGACCGAGGGTCTGCAAAAAACCCTGCAATGGGCAAAAAAGTATGTCTGAAAAACTGAAGCTCAACCATCATATTGCCAAGGTTCTCATCAGCCCGGCTGAAATTCAGAAACGTATCGCTGAATTGGGTCAACAAATTACCGCAGACTATAAGGGGCAAGAACTCGAAATAGTCTGCATTCTCAAAGGCGCATTTCTCTTCACCTCAGATCTGTGCCGTCAGATCGACCTGCCGCAGAAGCTTGATTTCATGGCTGTTGCAAGTTATGGCGATTCAACACGCAGCTCAGGCATTGTTAAAATCGACAAAGACCTTTCTGACAGCATTCAGGGCAAGCATGTGTTGATAGTTGAAGATATCATCGACTCGGGGCTGACCCTCTCTTACATAGTAAAAATTCTTCAGGATCGGCAGCCAGCCAGCATCAAAGTCTGCGTTCTCTGCAACAAGCCCTCAAATCAGCAGCAGGCAGTCAAGGTTGATTACTGTGGCTTCACCCTTGAAGACGAATTTGTGGTTGGTTATGGGCTCGACTATAAAGGGTATCTGCGCAATCTCCCCTATATTGGCATCGTAAAAGACGAATACCGTTAAGAAAGGATTCGCCATGGTCAGTTTCAGCAGCGGTGACCTGCTTTGCGAAAGATTTATTCTCGGAGACCTTGAAGTCAACACCTACCTTGTCTACACCCGAGGTGCAGGTGAAGCGATTCTGATCGATCCTGCCGAAGATTCACAGGCTCTGGTCAGGCGAATTCGCGAACTTGATATCACCAGGCTCACCATTTTCTTAACCCATGGTCATGCCGACCACATTTGTGGTGTGGAATATTTCCGGCGTGAGTTCCCCGAATGCCGGGTTGGCATTTCTGCTGAAGATGCTCCGATGCTGCCAGACGCGGCTCTAAATCTGAGCATCTATCTCGGCGAACCTGTCGCCGCCCGGCCTGCCGAATTTATTTGCAGGCCTGGCGATAAGCTTAGCAGTGGCGCCGCAATCGGTGTGTGTGCGGCAATACCCGGGCATACCCCGGGCGGCATGATTCTGGTTTTTCCGGGTATGGTTTTTTCGGGCGATACCCTTTTTGCCGGATCAGTCGGGCGTTCCGATTTTCCTGGTGGCGACGGAGATGCTCTGATCAAAGGCATCCGGGAACAAATTTTTACCCTGAGCAATCGTCAGGTGTTTCCGGGGCATGGGCCAGAAACCACTATTGAAGAAGAAAAAAGCAGCAATCCATTTTTTGTTAATTTATTTAATCTCTGACCAGTACAAGACTTTATGGTTTCGTTGACACGGCCCGCTGCTGATGCTAACATTCTTACGAAAAGAAACACACAGTTGCAGGAAAGGAATTCTTCATGTCGGAAATTTTCAGGATTCTGGCAGTAAACCCCGGTTCAACTTCGAGCAAGCTCGGGTTGTTTGAGAACGAAAAACTGATTGCCGAAAAGAAGATCGCCCATTCAGCCGAAGAACTTTCCAGATTTCATCACATCATGGAACAGGTTCAATTCAGGCTTGATGCCATTGACCACTTTTTAAGCGAAATGAAAATTGCTCCGGCCCAGCTATCGGCAGTTGTCGGGCGAGGCGGTCTGCTGAAGCCACTTCAGAGTGGCACTTACAAAGTGAATCAGAATATCATCAGCGATTTAAAAGAGTCAAAATTCGGTGAACATGCCAGCAATCTTGGCGCTTTGCTTGCTCACAGCTACACCGAATCCTTCGGAGTTCCCTCTTTCATCGTCGATCCTGTAATTGTGGATGAAATGCAGGATATTGCCCGCTATTCTGGCCTTAAAGAACTCCCGAGGCGTTGCGTATGGCACGCACTCAATATTAACGCTGTGGTCAGGCAGACTTGCCGGGCACTCAACCTTGACATCAACCATGAAAATTTTGTTGCAACGCATATCGGCGGTGGAATTTCAGTTGCTGCAATTGAAAAAGGGCGCTGCATCGATGTCAGCAATGGTCTGGATGAAGGCCCCTTCACTCCCGAACGCGCCGGGTGCCTGCCAACCATAGAACTGGTCAAGCTTTGCTTTTCTGGCAGATACAGTGAAAAAGAAATCCAGAAAATGCTGGTTGGCAAAGGTGGTTTGGTTAATTACATGGGCACCAGTTCGATCGTTGAAGTCGATAAAATGGCATTAGCCGGCGATCATAAAGCCGCTGAAGTCTTCGATGCCATGTGCTACCAGATCGCCAAGACCATTGGTTCATATGTTGCGGTTTTAAAAGGCAGGGTTACCCGAATAGTTTTGACTGGTGGTGGCGCGAACTGCACATCCCTTACCAACAAAGTCAGTGAATACGTCAAGTGTTTCGCACCGGTTCATATTGTTCCGGGCGAAGACGAGCTTTCAGCGCTGGCGCTCGGGGGTCTGCGTGTATTGCGTGGCGAATGCCGCCCAAACGACTATCAGGCCTGACTAAACCAAACGGAGAAGATTGATTATGACCGATAATTTTTTCAGCAAACTGGTGGCAACCCTCGATAAAAACCGAAAATGCCGGGTTGCCGTGCCCCTCGCCAATGACGAAGCTTGCGCCTACGCCATCTGCCATGCAGTTAAAACAGGCATTCTCAGCGCCACCCTAATCGGCGACCCTGAACAGATAAAAACTCTTTATGGCGATGTAGCCAGTCACGAGCACGTAACCATCATTGACGAGCGCGACGAGAAAGCTGCCTGCGCACGCGCAGTAAGCGAAGTTCGCGCCGGCCACTGCGACATTCTCATGAAAGGCCTGGTGGCAACTTCCAGCCTTTTGAAAGCCGTTCTCAATTCAAGCACCGGGCTGCGCAAAAACCCGATTCTTTCGCATCTTACCTTTTTTGAGTTTCCAGGCAAACCCGGCCTCAAAATTCTTACCGACGCTGCCATGTGTATCGCTCCTGATGGCGAAACCCTGGTTAAAGAAATTGAAAACGCCTGCGAAGCTTTCTGCATCTTCGGTTCAGGCAAGCCAAAGGTTGCATTGCTGGCCGCCAACGAAAAAATCACCGAAAAAATGCCCTCAACGATCCTGGCAGACAAAGTGCGCGGAATGCTTGCCGACCGCGAAAATTTTTATGTCGAGGGGCCGGTTTCTTTTGATCTGGCCGTCAGTGAAGAATCGGCACGTATCAAAAAATACCAGGGCAAGATCCAGGGAGACGCCGACATCTTCGTTGTTCCGCGCCTCGACACGGGCAACGCCTTTTACAAATCACTGCAATATTACCTCAAGGCCTCAATGGGCGGTCTTCTCTACGGGGCACGCTGCCCGGTGGTACTTACCTCGAGAGCAGATGACAATGCGACAAAATTTAATTCGCTCCTCCTCGGAATAGCAATCTGGCAGAAAACTTTTGTCAGATCATCAATGCAGTCAGCAATCTAGCCTGCCGCAACCAGGAAAGGAACTCTCGATGTCAGCAGTTATACACAAGAATGTTAATACTACCGTCAGTTTTGCTAACGGTCATATTCCTGAACTGTTGAAAAAGCTTGAGCGCTTCCTGGGGGTAGCACTGTCACTGCGTTCGACCAGCGGTGAAGTGGTCTGCAAAACCGACTATTTTTATGGGCCATGCAGCATTATCCGCGGCACCGAACGCGGGCGGCTCCGCTGCCGAAAAACCTACAAAAACATTGAAGACCGCCTGCTCCGGCGCAAAACTCCTTTTGTAAACGTTTGCTACGCCGGCTTTCTGATTTTTGCCGTGCCGCTTGAAGTTCGGGGCGAAATGGTCGGAACCCTGCTCGGGTCACAAATTCTGCCAATCGACAAAGACCGCAATTTTGACGTTGAGTCGCTTTTTGGCCATACAGCCGCGGCCCTGCAACTTGCCAATACCACTGATTTTTTTCATTCATTCGCACGGGTAAGAACTCTGAAGCCTGATCTGCAGAGACTCAATTTCATGCAATATCTCGAAGAAATTGGCCAGCATTTTGTAAGCATGGCGTTTGCCGACAAAAGCTGGGAGCTATTTCTCAAAGAGATTCAAGCCAATACCCCGAATTTTGGCAGGCTGTAATAAATGTTTAAATTTTTTACCAACGCCCGAGTCCTGAAACCTGATTTTTCGCTGCAATCATGCAATATTCTGATTCAGGACGACATTATTTACGATATTCTCAACCCTGGTCAGACACCTCTGAAACCCGTTGATAACGAGATCGACCTCGAAGGCAAAGCAATTTTTCCCGGGTTGATAAATTCGCACGATCACCTGATCGAAACCTGCTGGAAAGGGCTTGGCGAAGTTCCGGTCGAGAATTGGCCAGCCTGGGATCACCAGATGCGTGCCAGTGATGAATACCACCTGTTGCAGAAAATGTCAGTTACTGATTTATATGTCATCGGCATGTATAAAAACGTCATATCCGGTACCACAACCGTTGTAGACCATTTTCCTGCAGAAGTTTCGGCCACCTTCGCCCGCCACGAACTCGTCAGCCTGCTTGACCACTTTTATCTGGCCCACTCAGTTTCTGAGCATCAGCTCCAATGGGGCCGCAACATCCAGGAACAGTTCAGCCAGGCGCGTGGTATCCTGCCATTTATCATTCACATCGGCGAAGGCACATCTAAAGAATTCGCCGAAGAACTTGAAGCCCTGAACCGGATGGGCGC
>DAOPYA010000033.1:0-21463 GCA_035352635.1 Candidatus Rifleibacterium sp. | reverse complement strand
AGATATCGTCGAAATGACTACCACAACGGCTGCAAGAATCTTTGGCATCGAAAAGCAGGTTGGCGTGATCGAGCCTGGCAAAAGAGCGGATTTTGTGGTTTTTGAGGCCGAAGAAGAATCAGATATCTTTGAGCTGTTCATCAAAACCAGGCCTGAACAGTTTTCGATGGTCGTTCACAACGGCACAATGATTACCGGCAACGACGAATTCCGCAAGATCTCTTCAGTCGATTTCAGCCAGTATTCAGAAGTCAGACTCAACGGCATGGCTAAACTTCTATATGGCCGGCCGATTCAGATGCTTGACCGCATAAGACACAAGCTCGACCATGAAATAGTCTTCCCGTTTTTTGATATCACTGCCGAAGACTGAGTTTTCTCAGTCGTTGAAAAGCTTCCCCGATACTGTTATACTGAATCGGTGAATATAACTTTTCAAAACCCAGACATCAAGTTCTATTTCAGTTTCCAGTGTCCCTATTCCTTCATGGCCTGGGAGCTGATGAAAATTGTTCTCAAGGGCACGAAACTGACCATGCAGCCGTTTGCAATCGGTCTTAACCCCCCCGGAAACAGCAAATTTCATTTTCGCGAAATCTGGAACTCTCAACGCTGGCAGAGACTTATTTCCGAAGCCGAATCTCTTAAATTAAAAATTCATCAGCCCGAGAAATACGTCTCCGACTTGACCGCCGCCCGGGCAATCAAAGCCTATGGCTCTCTGAATGCCGAAGATTATATTACCAGTGTTTTCAGAGCCTTTTTTACAGCGCGTATCGACATTTCTATTTTTACGGCACTGCGGCCTTTTCTTCAGTCAGAAGGCCTTGACGCAACCATCCTCTCGGCAGCCATCGAAGACCCCACCACCGAAAAAGACTACAACGATCAGGTGCTGCTCTGGGGGCACGAGCGCCTTCGAATGCTGCCAACAATCGAGTGTGCCGACGAAAGATTCAGCGGCCTCGTTGACAAACCCGGCCTGGAGCGATTATTGCGCTCGCTTATCGAGTAAAGTGAAAAATTATGCCATTTACATATGAATACCCACGCCCGTCAGTTACTCTTGATGCCGCGGTTTTGCGGGTTCCCAAGCTTGGCTACCCTGAAATTCTTCTCATCCGACGAGGTCACGAACCCTTTATAGGGCATTGGGCGCTTCCAGGCGGTTTCATGGAAATGGACGAAACACCTCTGGCCGGCGCGGCACGCGAGCTCCATGAAGAAACCGGCCTTCTTGATATGCCCCTGAAACCTCTTTTCACCTGCGCCGAGCCTAACCGCGACCCGAGAGGCAGAACGGTCACCATCGTTTTTGGCTGCCTGATCCGCGATTCGGCCCATGCACCAGAAGGCTCAGACGATGCTGCCGAAGCAGCATGGTTCAGTCTTAAAAAACTTCCTGAAATGGCATTTGACCACCGTCGCGTCATTGCCCAGATTGAAGCAAACCTGCTCTGGCAGGCCCGCCACCTGATTATCGGCCAGGATGTTTTTCATGAACTGGCATCAGCAAAAGATATTATCAGATTACACAACAGCATAAGCCCGGCCGAAGCCCCCGAGGTCATCTCGCGGGCCGAAAAAGCCGGTTACCTGAAATGCCGGGAAGGCATCTGCGAGTTTTTCCAGCCTGTTCCGGCCGGCCCCGACTGGCACCCCATGGTCTGGTAAATGAATTCATTTCAACTGGTCGGCCCTGCCATTAAAAAATTGCGGCGCGTTTTTTCAACCCGCAATCGCAAAGTTCTTTATTCACTGCTGCTTGGGTCCTTAATACTTGCCGGCGCCATATATTACGGGCTTTTCAGATTTCTTGATTACGTTGGCCGTGCTCCGATGCTCGGTGAGACCTTGGGGCCTATTGTTGGCAGCCTCCTGGTGTCAAAACTGCTCGAAATGCTGTTGATGACGGTCTTTTTTATGATCCTGTTCAGCAGTGTCATCGCTGCCTTATCAAGCCTTTTTCTGACCGATGAATTGACGGTGCTGATGTCGTCACCAACCTCAATCGGAGCAATTTTCAGATCCAGGCTGATCTTGATGACTGTTGAAAGCTCCTGGATGGTGCTTATCTTTTTTATGCCGGCGCTTCTGGCATTTGCCACCGCCCTTAAGGCCAACTGGATCGCCTATTTCATATTTCCTGGATTCATGTTCATCTTTGTATTGTTGCCCAACCTGACCGGGGCAATTGCAGCCCTTCTGCTGGCCTCTTTTTTCCCGGTCCGGCAGATGAAAAAGGTTTTCCAGTTTCTCTCTATTCTGGTGCTCACAGGCCTGATCTTTTTTCTCAGGTCTCTTGAGGCCGAAAAACTCCTGAATCCAAGCTATTTTAAAGACGTATCTCAATACCTGCTCAGCTTGCAGTTGCCTCTGCTCCAGTATTCCCCTTCAACCTGGCTCCACCAGGCGAGCATGACACTTTTCCGAAACAACACCGGTGAAGCGATCTGGCAGTTTATGCCGCTCTTTCTGGTCACCGCCACCTGCTTCATCATCGTAAATATAATGGCCTTAAAAGTTTACCGCTACAGCTGGCAAAAATCTATGGAAGCAGTCGATAACCAGGTTCGCAGCCTTGAATGGGTGCGCTGCGCCATCACCTGGCCTTTTCGGTTTTTCAAGCCTGATTTCCGGGTTATTGCCAGCAAGGAAATAACTATTTTCATGCGTGACCCAGCCATCTTTTCACAGATTTTCATGATGGCGGCGATCATTTTCGTTTATGGCTACAACCTTTCAATCCTGCCTCTCAAAGACATTCCAACCCTGTACAGCGGTGAAATAAATGACACCCTGGTTTTTCTTAACGGCCCCTTTATTGGCTTCATCATCGCCTCAATCGGAATGCGTTTTGTATTTCCATCAATCAGCATGGAAGGCCGGGCTTTTTGGGCAGTCAAGTCTTCGCCGGTGAACCCGCGCCGGATTCTCCAGATCAAATTTATCGTCTATCTTGTTCCGATGCTTCTTCTGGGTGTAATTCTCTGCGCCGTCACTAATTCTGTGTTTCAGGTCTCACAACCCGTGCTGTTCTGGTTAAGTTATATCAATGTCATTCTCATCACGCTGGTGATTACTTCGCTGGCAATTGGTGTTGGTGCGATTTATGCCGACTTCGCAGCCGATTCACCACTCAAGATCGCCGGTTCTTACGGTGGTTTTGTCTATATGATACTTTCGGGCCTTTATGTAATAAATCTGCTCGCTCTCGAGTCTTACCCGATGTATCGTTTTTTTCACAGCCGGTTTTTCGTGGTCAGAGGGCCCACCGCCATGATCCTGCTGTCTCTCAGTGCGGTTCTGCTTCTTGCCTGCACTGCTGCCTGGATTTACCTCCCCTTTCAGAAAGGCTTGGAAACCATAGAAAACTATGAACCAGAATGAAACAATGATCCGGTTTTCAGAAATTAAAAAGCAATACGGGGATTTCTCTGCTCTGAAATCAATCAATCTCGACATTTCACGCGGGGAACTCTTTGGTTTTCTTGGGCCGAATGGTGCTGGCAAAACCACCCTGATCAGAATTCTTACCGGCATAATCAAACCAACCTCCGGCAAAGTATTTGTTGGGTCTTTTGATCTCTTCGCCGAACCTGACAAGGCCAAATCCATGCTGGGCTATGTCCCGGATCGACCATACCTCTATGAAAAGCTGACCCCCCTTGAATATTTTGATTTTATGGGGGGCCTGTACAACGTGCCCGCTGAAAAGATACAGCAGAAAGGCGAAGAAATGCTCAAGATTTTCAGCCTCTGGGATCGCCGCCACGAATTAATAGAAAGCTTTTCACATGGCATGAAACAGAAAGTTGCCATGAGTGCCGCAATCTTGCATGACCCTGAAATTTTCGTTGTCGATGAACCAACGGTCGGCCTTGATCCTCGCAGCGTCAAGCTCGCCAAAGACTTTTTCAGAGAGCTTGCCAATCGTGGAAAAACAGTTTTTCTCACTACCCACACCCTCTCAGTTGCTGAAGATCTTTGTGACCGGATAGCCATTATCCGCAACGGTGACATTGTTGCCCTTGGAAACCTTGAAGAACTGCAGAAGCGTGCCAGCATGCCGGGCAACGATCTGGAAGCTGTTTTTTTGAAGATCACCGAGGAAGAGCAGGCAACGATCAACCCAGTTTGAAAACCTTAATGCATAAGCATTCCCAGCCACAACTCTATTCTCCGCTGTTCAGTATATTTGTGCTTCTGGCCATCAATCTGGCCTGGGGTTCTTCTTATGCGGTCGCCAAGTTCGCACTCGAGGTAATTCCGCCATCGACGCTTGCCTGCATGCGCTTCTTCATCGGCGGTTTTTTTCTGGCTATTCTGCCGACCCGCGAGCCAAAGGGAAAACTTGCAGTCCACGACTGGAAAGACCTTTTTGTCATAGGCTCGATCGGACTGGCAATCTCTAACGCCCTGTTGAACCTTGGTCTGCAAATGACTACCTCAACAAAAACAGCCATTGCAGCATCTCTTGAGCCTGTATTTACGATTATTTTTGCAGCGTTGATGCTTAAAGAAGTCTTGCAACGGCAAACCATGCTGGCTACAGTAGTTTCGATTGCCGGCGCCACCATGCTGCTTTTCGATAACAAATCCCTCGCCCAGCTGATCAATGAATTCACCACCTCGGGTGGGTTTCTCGGCGACATCCTGGTTGTCCTTTCGATTCTCACTACAGCTCTTTATTCGATTCTGATGAAGCCGGTCGCCCAGAGAATCGGAGCCATCAGAGCCACATCAGTCAGCTTTTTTATTGGCGCGGCCCTGCTGTTTCCAATTTCGCTGCTTGAATTGTCACAACTCTGGCCAATTGCCTTTACAAGAGAGTCGATTCTGGCGATATTGTTTCTGGGAGTTATCTGTAACGCCGTTGGCTACGTGATCTGGAACATAATCCTGCGGCACACCGAAGCCGGAGTTATGGCTGTGACCCTCTACGCCCAGCCGGTAGGCGGGGTACTGGTAGGCTGGCTCTGGCTCGGCGAAAGCTTGTCAGTGACCGGAATGCTCGGCACCGCATTGATCTTCGCCGGCATCTGGCTGTTGCCAGGTGAAACCCCGGAAAAATGATTTAATGTATTGTTTTGAAGCCCACAGATGTACACTTTATGACTGCCCGGTGCAGCGCCATCAGATTATGCGCTGCTGGCAGTATCTTGAAGCGAAATTAAAAAGACCCGTAACCCCCGAAGACTGCCCCTACGCTCCCTGCGAGAAATGCAACTACCGGCTTGGCTGGGAAATCGGTCTGATTGACGAAAGCATGTTTCCGGAGAATCCCGACCCAACTCCTGAAAGCCTGATGCCAGAGCCTGTCGATGAATTACCAGCTGCGCCTGAAACTGCGCCCAAAGATCAACCTCAGACTGAACCACAGGCATTACCGCCCGCTTTTATCTCTACAGCCCCGGCAGCACCTACAGGTGATTTGCAAGCAAAAGAACCGGTAAAGGCTGCTCCCGATATTGAACAGGCTTTAACTCAACTCGAAGGCATTTTTGCGACACCAGACAAAATTGGGCCGCCCGGTATGCGCTTCTGCTATGAGCTTCTCGATTGCCCAAACCCCAAATGCGTGGTGAGGGTTCAGCAGATAATTCAGTGCTTTAACTATTTTTCCAGGCGTTCTCCAGAAGACAAACAGAGGCTGACCTGTGGCAATCGTCTGTGCAGCCAATGCTTTTACAAACGCGGCTGGGATTTCGGCCTGCTCGGAGAACACCTCTTTGCCGATATAATTGAAAAGAAAAAATTAACCCTTTCAAGTATCGACAGGGTCAAGCGTAACAGCCTGGTCGAAATGTACCTGTCTGAGCTAAGCAAAAAGCCGCTTTCACGCCAGGAAGAATTCAAGCTGGCACAAAAAATAGCCGGTGACCGGGAAGCCTCTGAACTGTTTTTGCTCGCCAATCTCAAGCTGGTCACCAGGGTTGCCAAAAAATTCTCGGGTGGCGCTCTACCACTGATGGACCTGATTCAGGAAGGGAACATCGGCCTGATAAAAGCGATTGCCAAATTCGACTACACACTGGGGTACAGATTTTCGACCTACGCCGCCTACTGGATTCGCTTTTATATGCAAAAGGCAGTTGCCCACCAGGGTTCATCCATAACAATACCACACCACCTGCTCACCGTCGCCCACAAAATCAGAAGACATATTCAGGAATTCGAAAACCAGTTTTTTCGACCACCGACCATCACCGAGCTTTCACAGACACTGGGCCTCGAAAAAGACAAGATTCTCAGCGTTTTGAGTATCACGCAGACGCCGGTATCAATACACGCGAAATCTGGCAGCGAAGATGACGATGGCGAAGCAATGGAATACTATCTTGAAGATAAAAAGAATCTGACTCCTGAAGAAGCGGCTCTTGAAAAGCTCAAAAACGAAGCCATCCGGGATGGACTGGCCCGACTTCCCGAGCGGCTTCGCTATGTAATCGAAAATTTTTATGGCTTTAATAAAGAAGAATTGTCCCTTGCCGAAATTGGCCGGCGTCTAGATATTTCACGGGAAAGGGTCAGACAGTTGCTTCACCAGGCCCTTAAACAATTGCAGAGCGAAGAAGCCATCACCTGGCATGAACCTTCCTGAATTTTCCATCTGCCCCCCCTTTGAAAAATTGAATTCGGGTGATATAATCAGCAGATAAGCTAATAAGGCTACCCGAGGAGGAAGTATGAAGAAACTGGTAAAATCCTTGTGTTTGATGTCCCTGACCGCCGCTCTGGGTTGTTGTACCCTTGACCTTTCCGCCGCCGCTCCACCGATGAGCGAGGTCAGCAGAATCAAGTTTAACACCAACAACAATATTCCCAGCAAGATTCTCGTTGTCTCAGGGTACGGAAATTCAAACTTTGTAAAAGATTTGTTCGATGTCATCAAGCAGATCAATGTCAGTGACCAACTCTCAGAAAAAGACCGGGTCAAACTGCATATTATCTCCGGCAGTGGCAATCCTGTTCCTTCACTCGGCATCTCAGATGAAGACGCTAAGGCATACGTGGAAGTTAACCAGCGTTTCAACTCAAGTGATATATGGTTGCAGGACTGCATGGAACTTTGTTCCGCGCAACTGAAGTCCGGCAAGCTCGTTCCCGCCGTTTTCGATTCAAACCGTGGCCGTGGTCTTGGCCGCCTGCCAGGCACTCTCGCCGAAATGTGGGAACTCGTTTATTATAAAAACCCATCCAACGCACAATCGCACGGCGACTACGGCGGAAACCTTGAAGTAACGCCATTTGACGACATTCTGGTAGTTGGTGATACCATTACTGATTCCTGCCGCAAGTTTTTTGAAGCCAACGGCTACAAAGACCGCATGTTCCTTGGCAACACCAGCTGGCTTACTGTTGGGCACATCGATGAATACCTTAGTTTCATTCCGACTGCCTGGGCGCCGGGTGGTTATTCAATCGTCAGAGCCGACACTGCCTACGCTCTCGAAATTATCAAAAACACACCAGATGCTGAACTCGCCAAAGTTAACAGCTATGACCGCGCTTTCCTGCTCAAACTCAAGGCCGTGCTTAATGAGCAGATGAAAAACCCCGATGCTGGCCGTGGCACCGCCGAAGGTGATTTTATTGCTCTTAATTACGCCATCAACGATATTATCGAAGAAAATGTCGGCCGCCTCAAAGAATACATCAAAAAGACAACCGGTCAAGAACGTGAATTTGAAGAAGTAGCCTGGCCCTCACTGTTCGAAGGTTCGGGCACCACTAATCCGCGAGGTTGCCACGCTTTTCTGCCTGGCGTAGTAAACCTTCTGGTTGTCAGAGACCACCTGATTGTTCCGGCTACCCACATTCCTGGTTTTGATAAGGCCATTGAAGCCCGTCTCAAAGCACAGGGCAACAAGGTTCACTTCATCGACGACACACCATACCATACTTCTATGGGCGAAATTCACTGCGGCACCAATGCCGTTCGTGATTCTGAGCGCACCATAGTTACCAAAGCACGCGTCAAAGCGGTGCAAGATGTCAGGGGCCGATTCAAACAGATTCATCGCGATTAATTTCATCACAATAAAAAAGGGGGGCTTCGGCCCCCCTTTTTTATTTTCTTCGCAATTAACCTTGTCAGGCAGCAGACAAAACTTGACAGAGCCATTGCAGGCTGTTAGTTTAGCTTGTTTCGCTTGATATTAATAATTTTCCGGGAGACTTAAAAATGGGTCAGAAAACAGTCGTAATTTATGGTGCGGCAACCATGGGCCAGGAACTGGTTCAGGCCGTTGCCACCGCAGGTTGTGAAGTCATCCTTATCGATCATTCAGAAGAAAAGCTGAATACTGGTCTGAAAAAGGTTGAAGCAGCTCTGGATGCGGAAATTGCCCGATGGGGCCTGACTTCAGGCGAAAAACGCGCGATTATCAGCCGGATCAAGGGTTCTACCGACATCCGGGAAGCAGCCAAAGGCTGGCTGGTCATCGAAACTCTCAAGGAAACACTCGATGTTAAGCGACAATTGTTCAGGGAACTCGACGCAACCTGTCGTCCTTCAACTATTATTGCCTCGAATTCAGCAACTATTTCGATAACCGAAATCGCCGCAGAGTGCAAATACCCGGAACGCACTATTGCCATGCATTTTCAGAGTCCGATTCCCAAGGTTCCCCTTGTCGAAATCTCGCGTGGCCAGAAAACTAACAATGAAACTTTTGAATCTGCGGTCAGATTTGCAAAAATGATAAACAAAAACGCAGTCACCGTTTATGATTGCCCGGGTTTTATAACCACCCGTATTATTCTGCCCATGATCAATCAGGCAGTTAAAGTTCTTGAAGAAGGCATTGCTTCGTGCGAACAAATAGATACCGCCATGAAACTCGGCTTCGGTCTGAATGCCGGCCCCCTGGCTCTGGCCGATAAAATAGGTGTCGATACCGTGGTCTTCTATCTCGAAAATCTTTATGCAGAAACTTTTGACCAGAGTTACCTGCCGGCCAAACTTCTCAAAAAACTGGTTCGAGCCGGTTACAAAGGCATAAAAACCAGCAAGGGATTTTACAGATACGGTAGCGATGGTCTGCGACTTGCGGCAAGCGGACTAAAGGTTGAACAATTGTCACAGGCCGTTCACCAGTAACAGGAGAAATTACATGAAAATACTAGTATTGAATTGCGGCTCCTCATCAATTAAATATCAGCTTTTTGATATGACCAACACCTCAGTAATGGCCAAAGGCCTGGTACAGCGTGTTGGCATGGCCGGCTCGACCATCGACTATCGCAAAGGTGACGATGGAAAAAAGAAAGTCTTTGAATGTGATATTCTCGACCACAAAATTGGCATTCAGAAGATCTTTGAGTTACTGACCAGCGGTGAAGATGCCGTTCTGAAAAGTCTTGAAGAGCTTGGCGCCGTCGGGCATCGCGTTGTACACGGTGGCGACAAGTTTTCCAGCAGCGTTCTGGTCACTGAAGAAGTTAAAAAAGCCATTCATGAATGTATTACTTTTGCTCCGCTGCACAATCCGCCCAATCTCAAAGGCATCGAGGCCGTCGAAGAAATTCTTCCAAAAATCAAACAGGTAACTGTATTTGACACCTCTTTCCATCAGACAATGAAGCCAGAAGCCTATATCTATGCGCTACCATACATGTTTTATGAAAAACACCGCATCAGACGCTACGGGTTTCATGGAACCAGTCATCGTTATGTAGCATCCAGAGCCGCCAAGCTTCTCGGCAAACCCCTTGAAACTTTGAAACTGATCACCGTGCATCTCGGTAACGGCGGCTCAGTATGTGCCATCGACAAGGGCAAATCAGTTGATACCTCAATGGGTCACACCCCTCTCGAAGGCCTCGCAATGGGTACCCGCTGTGGTGATCTTGACCCGGCTCTCATTCTGCACATCATGAAAGAATACGAACTGACCATCTCTGAAATGGACAACCTGCTGAACAAGCATTCGGGCGTGCTCGGCATCAGCCAGATATCAAGCGATCTGCGCGACCTTGAAGAAGACTGGCCAAAAAAAAGCGAACGGGCCAACCTCGCACTCGACGTCTATTCGCACCGTATCAAAAAATACATTGGCGCCTACATTGCGGTTCTCAATGGCTGCGATGCCATCGTCTGGACAGCCGGAGTTGGCGAAAACAGCCCAATCGTCAGAAGTATCGTGCATGGCCAGATGGACTGGCTTGGCGTCAAGCTCGATCTGGCTAAAAATGAAATAACCTGGAGAGGCGCCGAAGGCGAAATTACTACCCCCGACTCCAAAGTTAAGGTTCTGGTTATTCCGACCAATGAAGAATTGGTCATCGCTCAAGACACCATGGATTGCATCAATAAATGATCCCATAAAAAAATCCCCCGCCAGCCGGCGGGGGATTTTTTTATTGCTCTATTACTTTATTTTCCGGTTTCACGATGAACCGGGTCGTTATCTGAAACACAGCGGAAACCAACGGTTGTGCTGCGATAAAACGGCGAACGCCTGACATCGCGAGATGCCGAACGACAGGTCTTTGAGTTGTCATCCCAGGAACCACCTCTGATGATTGGCTGGCCGAATTTGCCGGCAAAGATTTTGGCATCAGCCGGGCGGGGTTCATAGGCGGTCATGGTCCATTCAGCGACATTGCCGGCCAGATCAAGTGCTCCAAAGGGTGAAGCCCCTTCGGGGTAGCTTCCGACGTCAACCGGGTGGTCGCCAATGTTGCAACGGTCAGAATAAAAAGTGCTTCCCCATGGGTATTCGCGACCATCACCACCCCGGGCCGCGATTTCCCATTCGTCTTCGGTGGGCAATCTTTTGCCGGCCCAGTTAGCGTAAGCATAAGCATCATACCAGTCAACCAGTACCACCGGGTTATCGCCCATACCACGCGGTGGCTGACCACCAACCCAGCTGAACTTTAAAGCCCAGGCGTAGGTATGGTAGGGAGTATGGTCTTTATGGGCTGTTTCGGTCGGGTGGCACCATTTATGGCCGTGCTTTTTAATGTCTTCGAAAAACCGTTGATATTGCGCACAAGTCACCTCATGCCGGTCGATCCAGAAACCTTTGGTTTCGACCTTGCGAAGTGGTTTTTCATCATGATTGCCGCGTTCACTGCCCAGGGTGTAATCCCCGGCTTTAACTTCTACCACGTCATGATCGCGACTACCGGCGAGAGAAGCCAGTTTGGCTATTCTTGCTTCTTCGGCGCTCATTGGGCAAAGGGCAAGATCAACGATCATCCGTTCAGGAGAAACGAGCCGGATGTTCATTTTAGCGGTCTTAAATGCTTCTGAGGCTATTTCAACTGCATAGTCTTTACCTTGGCTTAACTCGATAACGCCATCGCTTGCAATCTGGCCATTGACTGAGACCCTGGCCCCAGCTGTAGATGGCCTGATTTCAAGAAACCTTGAATCGGCATTCTTCTGCGCCTCAAGCTTTGCGCCATCAACCGGGCAGAAGTTAATTGCATCATCAAAGCTCTGGCGGCACATCGGGCACACTTTTGCGGCAACTGCCGGCATTACAGCTGACAGCAGCAAAATGAGTGAAACAAAAATACATCTGGTAATGAGATTTTTCATGGCATCCTCGGTTGGTTAGCTGCAATATTATTAACACAACCGGGGCGCTGCCGACAAAAAAATTTAATTTAGTTTGTGACCGCAGAGTTTGCAATACTCCGCATCACTGTCATGGCCTTCGGCACAACAATATGTGCAAACCTGCGTTGACAGCTGGGCCTTTTTCCCGGCCGTGAGTTCAGCAGTGACGATGCCGGTGGGGATGGCAATGATTCCGTAACCGAGAATCATGATAAACACAGCAAAAGCCTGGCCCAATGGGGTTCTCGGCGAAATATCACCATAACCAACCGTGGTGAGGGTGACCACTGCCCAGTAAATACTGACCGGAATGCTGGTAAAACCGTTCTGCTCACCCTCAATGACGTACATTGCAGCCCCGATAAAAATTACCAGAGTCAAAACTGCCAGGATAAAGACGGTAATGCGCCTGCGACTGGCCTTAAGAGCCGTCATCAGTTCTTCAGCCTCGACAAGATACTGAGCCAGCTTGAGAAAACGAAAAACCCGCATCACCCTTATTATTCTTACGACTGAAAGATACTGCGCCCCCGGAAAAATAAGCCCCAGATAATTAGGCAGGATGGCAAGCAGGTCAACAACGCCGTAAAAACTTAAAACATAAGAGGCTGGCCTGCTGACTGCATACATGCGCAGAAGGTATTCTACCGTGAAGAGAATGGTAAAAAGCCAGTCAAGCAGGCTCAACAAACCTGAATGCGCATCGCGAATCGTTTTGATGCTCTCAAGCATTACCACAGAAACGCTGGCCAGAATACAGAAGATAAGAAACACGTCAAAAAGCTTGCCGGCAGTGGTGTCTGCCTCATAAATCAAGGTATGAAGCCACCGCTGCCGGGCATTAAGCTCAATATTATCTTTTTCGGAAACTTTTTCCTGCAAGGTTATTCAGCACCAGCAAAAGTCAATGGAATGACTGCTTTTTCTGGCGGTCATCCTGGATCTTTTTGATATCCTTCTCTTTTTTATCAAGGTATTTATTCAGGTCAGCGCTGCGTTCACGCAGCGACGTCATCATCAATCGCGCTTCTTTTGAATACTTGCTGTCGGGGTAATAGCGCACAATTCTTTCGTAGGCTTCGTAGGCGGGCATTGAGTATTGCCAGCGCATCATCAGGTTGGCCTGATAGTAGAAAACATGATCGCCAAAGAAATAGCCGAGCACCCCTAGAATCATGAAGCCGATCAGTATCTGTTTAAAAAACATGGGCCGCCTCCCGTTTATTGAATGGCAGACCGGGTCTCGAACCCAGAAGTAGAGGCAAAAGCCGGCATCAGTTTTTTGTCACCAGTCTTGCGCGGCTTATGAGATGCAACTCCAACCGTCGGAGTATAGAGAACAACCGAATTAACCAGGCCAATTTTGACCCGGACCGAGAATTTATCTCTCAATTCAGAAAGCTTGCGCTTGCGCTCTTCTTCAAGATTGTCAATGAGCCGGTCTATTTCTTCTTCCTTTTGGAAGAAATACAAATGAAAACTGACGTTCTCTTTCTTTTTTAACAGTTCGTGCTTCTGTTCATCAAGATAGGCTTCAAAAACTTTCAGATTTTCGGAACATTGCTCATCGCCCCACTCGCGCAATTCGGTGACCTCAGAGGCGAGGGATTCTTCGAGTTTCTGGCAGGCCTGCAAATACAAACGCAGAATATCGGTGTTGGATTCACCAATTTTCATTCCTTCCTGAGGCGTTTCAGAAAATTCACTCATATCTACATTATACAGACCATCTTCAACCCCGAGAATATCTGATGCGGTATCGGCGAGAACCGAATAGAGCTTTTCGCGCCGTTGGTCACATTCGAACTGCACCTTGAAATTAAAAACTACTCTTGGGCGGTAATAAACATTGTCTGAGACAACGCGCAGTTCATGAGCCGAACCCTGTGGCGGCACAGCCGGGGCCTTAAGGGAAAAGAGCCTGCTGACGCGTGGCAGTTCAGCCAGCTTTTCTATGATTTTCCGCAACAGAAACGAACCTTCGCAGATCAGTTCGAGATCACGATGCAATTCAGCCTGCTCACGATCAAAGGTAAATTTTAAAACTTCAAAACCGTTAAAGAAAGCCTGCTCTGCTTCAGGAATCTTCGCAGCCCAGATGCCAGGTTCGCACTCACGACGACTAATGCCAACCATATCCATGAAAGAAAATACGAGTTCTTTAATTTTATTCACCATTGAAAATTTCCTCCTGGGCCTGGGTAATGTCATTGTGCGTCTGCAGTGCTTTTTCGAGTTTATTGCCAAGAGTCTTGAATTTGCGCTTCATGGCATCCTGGTTCGGCGACATGGTTACGATATCGATGATAATCTGTTCGAGAGTCCGTTTTGAATGCATATTACCAAGAATCATTTCCAGTTCGCCAATGATCAGCCTGAAGAGGTTGATTTTCTTGTCGAGCAGTTCAAGAACATAAGATTCAATGGTGTCACGGGCGCTGAGATTGATGATATGAACGTCTTCGTTCTGGCCGAGACGATGAATACGACCAATTCGCTGTTCGATTCTCATCGGGTTCCAGGGCAGGTCAAAATTCACCAGAACTTTGCAGAATTGCAGGTTGCGGCCTTCACCGCCCGATTCTGTCGAAACAAGAATCTGTTTGCTGCCACGGAAATCTTCAATACAGCGGTCTTTTTCGACCTGTGAGAGTTGACCATTGAATACGGCTACTGAATAACCATCTTCTTCGAGCATCTTCACCAGGTAGTCCTGGGTGCCACGAAACTGGGTAAAGATAATGACTTTTTCGTTCAGGCTCCGAACGATTTCCATAAGAACCTGGCCCTTTTTCGAATGTTTTACGTTGCGGGCCATATCGAGCAGGCGTTTCAACGAATGGTCGAAATCATCCTTGTAGAAATTGCTGGCAATCATTTTGTCAAGGGCTTTGGCCAGGGCGTGCGTTGAACTGCCCATGAGTTTTTGCAGAAGAATCAGGGTCAGGCGGTTGATGCCACGCGGATTCTTGTGGGTCGGCAGTGTGAAATATCTTTTTCTGATGAAATCAGTCAGTTCGCGATACAGCTCTGCTTCATCAGGGTTCAGATCAACGGCATGCGTATGAACGTAGCGTTGCGGAAACTTGATGAGCGTATCTGCCCGGCGATGACGGATCATGATGTCTGCAAGCATTTCGCGCAATTTGGTTGAATTCTTGGGCAGTCTTTTGTCGCGTTCGGCCAGGAAGTCGTCTTTGAACTTCTGAACAGTTGACAGGTGGCCGGGCTTGAGAATTGAAATCAGATTGAACAGTTCGATCATATCGTTCTGAATCGGCGTAGCAGTCAACATCAACAGGTATTTTGTATTGATCGAGTTTACAAATTTCCAGTTCTTGGTTTTTCGGTTTTTCAGCTTATGAGCTTCATCAACGATCAGCAGGTCGTATTTGATCTTCTGAACGGTGCTCTGGTTCTTCTGACTCTTGGCAGTATCGAGCGAGGCAATGACCAGGTCGCTGTCTTCCCAGTCGTTGATTTCAAGGTGATTTTTGAATGACAGGTCAAACTTCGTTTTAAGCTCCTGCTGCCACTGGGTAATCAGAGAAGCCGGGGTAAGAATCAGCACTTTGCGTGCCATGCCGCGCAGCAGATATTCTTTTAGGATCAGGCCAGCCTCAATGGTTTTGCCAAGCCCGACTTCATCGGCGAGCAGAGCACGCCCATTAAGCTTATCCATGACCATTCGGGCGGTCTGAACCTGATGAAAATATGTGCTTACGCCGAAGCAGGTTTTAAGCGACAGCAATTCTTCTGAGCAGATGCCAGCGGCGAGTTCTTCGCCAAGCTGAATCAGGCTGGTTTCGCGGAAGGGCGAGAACTCCCCCTTGACCATGCGGCGCAGCACTTCAAGATTGTGTTCATTATAAGAAATTGAAGTATCAGAAACCGACGCAATACGCAGTTCAACGTTTTCACCTGCAGGCACCGTGGTTTTAACCATGGCACCGTTGAGCACTTTCAGGCGGTAAGTGCGGGCAGCCAGGTCGATAAGTTCGATAGAAACCGTGTCGCCCTCGCAAACCTTTTTCTTTTCCCACCATTCATTGAAGGTCAGGCAGACCATGTAACCGCGCATTTTATGATAGATCGCCGAATGGGGAACTTCATCGTCGTCGATAAAGGTAACCGAACAGAGATCTTCATTGAACGGAAACAGTTCTTTCATCTGGGGGTTCAGGAACAGATAACCCTGCTGAAAGGCTTTGCCCTTGATCTGAAAGGTAAAACTCAGTTCGTTTCTTGATTCTACCTTGATAAGAGGAGATTTTTCGGCTCTGGTTCTGGTAAGTGAATTGGTCATCATCCGGAATGATCTCCCTTAGCTGTTCGATTTGCCTGATTTATTCAGGGGTCTGACGTCAACAATGATTTCTTCGCCAACTTTAACTGAAGATGATTTTTCAATAAAGTTCAGGTCGGCAATTGCTCTTTCTTTGGTTGCGGAGCCATAATATTTTTCGGCCACCGATTTCAATGAATCGCCTTCTTTTACAACATAAATGATCAGCTCTTCATCAATGGTTCGCAGTTTTTTGAATTCTGCCGGGTCGATGTTTCTGGGGCGTTGCACCGCTTCTTCAGCTGCTACAGGCGCCGGAGCAGCCGCAACTTTTGTTTCTACTTCCTTTGCCGGGGCTTTTTCTACTTTAGCGATTTTTTCAGTTTTAACTGGCTGTTCTGCTTTTTTCTGTTTGGTGTCCACAGTTACTTTTTCAGCCGGCCTGACTGTGGTTGTGGCTTTGGCGGCATCGGCAAGCTTCACGGGGGTCACATTTGTGGTAGCGTTCCTGGCGACTTTGCTGACCGCTGCAACCTTTGTCGAGGTTGATTTAACTGATCTTTCAAGTTCAGCAGCTTTGCGTGCCGACTTTTCGTTTTCGAAAGGAACTTCACGCGGAGGCTTGATTGATGAAGGTTCTGGCAATGCTTCAGTGTAGAGAGTAGTAATTTTTTTGTCACCGTCAGTCAGCACGCCCTGCAGAAATGAATACTTGTCTGACCAGACTACATTGCCTTTCAATTTGCTGAAAACCCTGAACTGACCGCTGGTTTTTTCGACTGCACTGACCGGCACTGCCATGCGAAAGGTTTTTAACCCGCCGGCACTGATGTTTTCCTGGGGTTTAAGCACAAAAGTCTTTTTGCGGCCGGCATTTTCAATTTCGACGCCGACCTGGTAGGTCCCAGAATTCATGGCCTGGCTGCTTGAATTAAAAACATGGGCAAGAACCAGGCTTTTATCTGGGGCAAGCTCTTTGCTGGCAACCTTTTCGGGTAGCTTTTCGATAAAGAATCCTCTGACCAGAGGTTCGGCAGAGAGTGTAGTCAGATTCAGCAGAAACAGGGAAAGTAGTCCTGCGGATCTTGCAGTTTGCCTCATTGTGTGTGCTCCTTAAGTTCTTTCAATTCTCTGTGAACACTATCGGCAATCTGCTGAAAAGTTCTTACGAGCAAAAAAAAAGAAATTAAGATAGTTTGTCGGGCAGCTCAGAAATTCGAATAAAACTCAGCTCTGGAATTGGCGCCATTAAAAACAAATGGGAGCCTTGGGTCACAGCGCAGAGAAAGAAAATGTTCAGCCGGGCTATTTGTGTTAGCTGATTCTCTGAGGGGGCTGGGTGCAGCGAACGGGTTCTTGCCTGGGATAAATGGATTCGCATGCTCAGCAAGCGCCGACTTAATCAGAGCATTATTCAAATCAGGAATCGAATAATCGCTATCTGGAGAAGGTTTCTCTGCCGCTTCGGCAGAGCTGGTGATAGCACCGGGCGAACTCTGCAGACGCCGGATAATATCACGCATTTCCTGGTTCAGTCGGCGCTCTTCTTCGAGCTGTCGCGAAAAATTATCGACTGAACCGGTATTCGGGGCAACAGACGTCGTGGTGACCGGGGTAACACTTGCTCTGGAACGGTCTTTGACGTCACTCTGGCCCAGGTAATTGAAAAGAATAATGATGGCCACCAGGCAATAACCGCCGGCGATGAAAAGATTCGAGGTTCTCCTGTCAGATTTTGCTGCCATATCGGTTATATTAACATAGTATGTTCTGGCAAAAAACAATTAAAAACTATTTTTATTATCTGCAGTATACATGTATGCCCCCGCACGAGAGACAAGATATGGCATCAGAGAAATCTTAGAGAGAAGTACACAGACCATACGGCAACTATTGGCTGCATGGCAACAAATGGTGGTTGTGTTATAATATATTTAGAGATGAAAAGTAGTATGCAAAGCAGGAATTTGACCAGACGACCCAGCAGCCCACGCCATGGCTTTACTCTGGCTGAAGTGATGGTCGTTGTGGCTATTGCTTCTTTATTTTCTTTTCTGGTCTTCAGATTTTATTTTCAGGCAAACCGCTCCCAGACGGTTCTTCTCGAAGGCCTGCAAATGCAGTCAGCGGTTGTGACTGGTGTTAACAAAGTTCTTCACGAAATTCGCAACGGTCGAGCATTTATTGTGCCCACTCTCAACGAAAAGTCTTCGATACTCGTTTTTTCTGATTTTGAGAACAATATCGTCACGGTCTACCCTCTAAAAAACAAACAATACAGCAAAGAAGAAGGCGAAACAATCTACGATCTTTTCTGCTACCAGACTGATACCGCATCCTATGGCGGCGGTGGAGCTTCTTATAACGGCAAGAATCTTCGCCTTTTGTGTTCATTTGTCAAAGATATCAGTTTTCAGCTGTCGAATTCTGGCTCGGTAACCATTTCTTTTACTTTCATGAAGGGCGGCAAGATTTTTCAGGCGATTTCAGAAGGCCCTCTAATGAACTCAGGAGACATCCTATGACCAGAAAAAAGGGTTTAACACTTCTTGAACTGACCATCGGCATGTTTCTAATCGGTGGTGCGGCGGTCATCTATCTTCAATCCATGCAGTCATCACGCCAGAAAAACGAGTTTTATTCAGAGCATTTTATTGCCTCAATAATGGCCGCCAAGGTTGTTGAAGCCTGCTTCCAGGAAACCGAGATCAATCCTTACGGCGTCGAGGCCCTCGGTCTTGCCGACAGCGACGGAAAACCTTTCAAGTTTTCCACTCTGGTAACCGACGGGCAGACAGCATTTTTTAAACAGCCCGAAATAAAAAAAGAAACCACTCCCTTTCTTTACAACATGTTTCAAAAAGATTTTCTTCTAAATATAACCACCGATAATTCATCAACACGCCATTTTACTCTCAACACCACCTTCAACTGGAAAGCAAACACCGGCCCGGGCACCTTTAACTACCTGTGCCGGTTCCCGGGGTATGCCGCCAAAAAAGATGTACAGACAACCTACGCCTTTCCCGAAAGCAAGCTCGAAAAAAAGGTTGTCGAAAGAATTTTTGAAGAAAAAAACAAAAATCTCGGCACGATCGTCAGTTCGCCGGCAACCCGTGAAGTCGCCATGGCAACGGGCCGAATCTATTTCACCTGTGTCGGCATGATGAATGCCCCGCAGTTCAAATCAGCCCTCACCGCTGCTGAAGCATTCAAAGACGCCGGGCATCTGCCAGGGTCGGCCAAATACGCAGAGGGTACCCAGTATTATTTTTCTATAGCCCGTGACATTCTTGACGTGCTTGTCTTTCTGCAACCACACATCGAAACCATCAATAAAGACATTGAAACAACTTCATCTCTGAATCTTCGCAACCGTTCACGCCTTGAACTATATATCTATAATTCGACCATGGGTCTCGAAGAAATTAAAAAGCTTTTCCTGGTCTGTGTACACGAAGCTGCCAGCCGCTATAACGCCATGCTTAAAGCCGCGAACGACAACCGCAATCAGAGAGCCCTGATTCAGCGCTGTTTCGATATGCATCGCCTGATGTTTGTCGCCAGAGAATTTGCCGACGGAGCTTTTACATCAGGCGATGCAAAAACCATCATTCAAAGTGAATATTATGAATTTATATCTGACATTGAAAAATTCTTTGCCAACAAAGACCAGACCATTCTCAGACTGGCCGCCCAAGAGAAAAAATTCGCACAAAACAATCAGCTGAACAAGCGCTATTATGCCTGCGAGCTTGTCTACAAGCTATTCTCTACACTGGCAACCTTAAAAAGCAAACTCCCCGAAATCGACCCCGGCACCCTTGACCCCAAAACTAACGTCATTGGCAAACCAATGGGCGATGGCACCCGCAGCGGGGCGCTCACATGGGCAAAAGATCAGATGCAAAATGGTACCGGCGAAGGTGTTAACGCCAATAACGGCAAAAAGGTCAAAGACGACATCCAAGCCTGGAATAACTGGTGCCTGGCTTTTGTGTCGACCGCCTGGGGCCGCAAAGTTAACGAACTCATGGAAATGTCAGCCATCACTTCCTATGAAAACTTTAAAAAAGCCGGAAAAATCAAGACCGACAAAAAACCACCGGCCGGCGCGATAATGTACACTGGCCCGACCAGCGGCAACCCTCATGGCCACATTTTCCTGGCATCAGGCAAAGTTGATTCAAACAACGACCCGATCATAATCACCACCGGTGGGCCTGGCCTCGACGGCGTCACCGAAATGCCGCTGTCAAAACTGCTGATCTATAATGGCTCTGCCTACCTTGGCTGGACTCTCCCGGCCGATGCCAATTAAGAGAAGAGGTCTGCTCATGAAAAACTTCAATCGCGGTTATGTTTTCCCGCTCATTCTGCTGGCGACCATCTCGATTGCATTTTTTCTCATAACCCTTGTACAGCTGCAGTCTTCGCATCATAACCAGCTTATGCACCTGAACAGTTATCAGCAGTCTCTGAATGTGGCCTATTCAGTTAATGTTGACATCATCGGTGAAATTCGCGAAAAACAGTGGGCGAACCGCTTTTTCAAAGGAAAGCCAGTTATAAAAACCGGGCAAAAACTTTTCGGCATCACCTATGACGTAGCCGTCGAAGATCACGAACCCAATTTCTGCACTTTTAATGTCAAAATTCGTACCACGATCGGCGACAAGCGCAACCTATTCTACTGGCGCCAACGCTATGTTCCAAATATGCTTGATTTTTCCAGAGTTGCTTTTCCGGTTTTCTTTGGCGAGTTTGCACCCGAATTGTTTGAGCCAGCAAAAAAAACCGAGATCGACAAGATGGTCGACAAGGCTTTAAAAAGCGCCGAAGACAATCAGGCCAAGGTAGACCAGATTGTCAAAAAAATTGGAACCATCACCACGCCGGGCGACATTCTTAAAGAACTTGGCGCCCTGCCCCCGGGCACCTCTGATGGCGAACTCAAAGATGCCAGCAAGCCCAGACCACCAGAAAACACATTACCCACCGAAGAGTCAACGGCAACCAAACCAAAGCCCAAAGACCTTGAAAATGAAATCAGAACCTTCATCGACCCGGTTGATATCACAAACTACCCAATCACCGGGGGCAAAAACGTCGCAACCAAAAACGATCTTATGGTTCGCGATGCTCCATGGGGCAACGTCATCGGAACAATTCCGCCAGCCGCAACTGGCCTGATCATCAATGGCATGCAGGGAGATTTCTTTGAAGTGAAGTATAACGGCCTTGAGGGCTACTCGCACAAAAATTATGTTGAGTTTCCCGGCCATGATGCTTCGGGCATTGAACCACCACGCCCGCCGGGCGCTCCACCGCCGATCTGACTCAGTTTTTCACCATCAGAACGATCACCTGGCAGGCAATGGCTCTTCCCTGACCCACAGCGTCGAACCCTTCGTTAGTGCCAGCTTTTATCGAAATCTGACCCGGTTCAAGATCAAGGGTTTCAGAGAGCATTTTAAGCATGGCTTCGCGATGCGGGGCGATTTTGGGTCGTTCACAATGAATTATGCAATCGAGATTGCCAACCCGGTAACCATTGGTTCGGGTTAATTCTGATACGCGTGTCAGCAATTTTATAGATG
>DAOPYA010000032.1:33751-43341 GCA_035352635.1 Candidatus Rifleibacterium sp. | reverse complement strand
TGGCCTTGTGTTATTTTGCGCCGTATTTCTGTTCCCCGGGTTTTCGTCGTCAATCACTTGAACAACGATGCAGCTCGATTACGCGGCACTAAATTCATTTTTCCTCTGGGCCTGGATTCTTTCCTGCGCGCTGTTTATGGAAAAACGACAGGATATTTTTAAAATACTTGGTGGGGTAGTCGTCGGCCTATTTATAGCTTGCTGGAATGGTACACCCTTATTCTTTTTTTTGGTGACACTTTATGGTTTTGTTTTGTGGTTTATGGAAACTGAATGGTCTGACAGATACCTGGTATTTGCCTATTCATCAATGCTTATTGGCGGTTTTCTGAACTTGATTTTTATTATTAATTCCAGTGCCGTTATTGAGGCGGTTTCTTTGACCAAATACAGCTATTTTCAGCCTCTCTGCATTCTGTTTGGCGGGTTCTTTTTGTTCTTACTTGAAAAATTACGTTCTCTGTCTCAAAAAAAAGCCCTGTCTCTGCTTTTGCTCGGCGGAACAGTTCTGTTTTTGCTGCTGGCCTTTGGTAACCAGATCGGTCAGGCTTTTGGATTACTGCTGCAGAAAGATCCGGTTCATGCGACCATCAGCGAATTGCAACCGATCGTCGATTTAAACAGGCTGGTTTTGCAAAGCAATATTGCTTCAAGACTGGTGCAGTATTTTGGCTGGCCAATTTTATTGTTGCCTTTGTTTGCATTTGTCAGGCTTGCTGGCCTTTCAGCCTCGACTGAGAATCTTTTAAAATGCTGGTTGCTGG
Organism: Candidatus Rifleibacterium sp.; assembly: GCA_035352635.1. GTDB lineage: Bacteria > Muiribacteriota > Ozemobacteria > Ozemobacterales > Ozemobacteraceae > Rifleibacterium. The sequence goes on along the minus strand of DAOPYA010000032.1, from coordinate 42,577 downwards.
TGGTAATCTGCATTACAATCCACCAGGTAAGGTTTATTCGCTGGTTGGGCATTGGCGCCGGGCTATTTTCGGGCCTGGCTGGCTATGGCTTTTGGGTTATGGTACGTAAGCATTTGCAGACTGAACGCTTGCAGAACTTGCGTCTGATTGCCATCTTTTTGCCATTGATGATCGTATTTCTCAGCCAATCCTTTGTCGAAGCCTGTTTTGGCGATCATCTCGACAAAAATCAGGTTGACGCCTACAACTGGATTGCCCGCAATACGCCGCCAACCTCTGGTTATTCTGATGATGGTCGCCCTGAATATAGCATCTTGACTTATTGGGATGACGGCAATCAACTGGCCTACCATACCAAACGGCCGACTTCAGTGAATAATGCCATGTGGGGCTTTAAAACTATGGCAGATATTTTCTCGTCCCATACCGAGGACGACGCTTTCAGGCTATGTCAGGAAAATGGCGTCAGGTATATTTTCCTTTGCACTTCTCGCACGGATGCTGATGCCGTGGCAGGGTTCTGGCCATCGTTCAAAGACATGCCTCGCCGACCTGAGTATGTGCTGCAATATCGCGATATTCCCATGGTTAAGGATTTTAAAAACTGGTTCTATTACTGGCTGATGGATAATCTGGCTCTCACTCCCAAGGGAGAGTTCACCGCCTCCACCCGATTTCGCGCTGTTTATGCCGCAAAGGCTGATAGCTCAACACTGGCGCCTTTTATTCTTTTTGAGCGCGTCAAAGGGGCAAAAATTCATGTTCAGGCAGACCCGGGCAGTGAGGTTTCTTTATCGCTCGAACTTCAGATCAGCAGCCAGAAGTTTCTTTATAAGGTTAAAGCACTTGCCGGCACTGACGGAAAAGCGGCGTTTGTGCTGCCCTACGCTACCAGCCACCACGGCGGCCGGGTCACTACTGATTCCATCTATAAAATTGCCTGCCAGGAAATGGGCAAGATGGTTAAGGCAAGTGCCGCAGTAACCGAAGCAGAAGTTCTCAATGGCCTGAATGTCGCAGCAATTGCAAAAATTGAGTGAGTTGCCGGCATTCAAGACATGATCAGCCAGTGGTAAAACCGTTTGATAAAGAACAGCAGGTGGCGTAGCGATCTTATGCCGCCAAGGGTTTTGAAAAAGATGCCCGGTCGCAGATAAAACCTCACAAACGCCAGTCGCTGCAAATATTTCAGCTGTTTCCTCGTCAATGTTTCCGGCACGTAAGCGGCACTCATAAAATAGAAGTTTTCCCAGTCAACCGCACCCAGTTTTCCGTTCGCCTCAAGCTCTCTATAAGTTTCAGTGCCAGGAAACGGCAGATACGTGAAAAAATTAGCCCTGATAATCGGCAAAGAAACTGCCAGTTCAATGGTCTGTCTTATTTCTGCCTCGGTTTCGCCCGGAAAACCCATTATAAAGAAACCTGCAATATCTATGCCAGACCGGTGAATCATTGAAACATAATGATGGATTTGCTCGACGTTGAGTTCTTTTTTCATGCTCGAAAGAACCCGGTCGCTGCCAGATTCAATTCCCAGTGAAATCAGGTAGAGTCCGGTTTCTTTCATCAGGTTCAGTAGTTCTTCGTCGAGGGTGTTCATTCGAACCCCGTTAGGAGTTGCCCAACTGATGTCAAGCTGCTGCTTTTTCAACTCCCTGAGAAACTCTTTTGCATATTCTGCATTGATGGTGAAATTGTCATCGATGATGTGAAATTCACGGATGCCCCGGTCGTGATACAGATAGAGAATCTCGTTGATTACATGGGGAATGCTTCTTTTTCTGACTCGATGGCCGCTGATAAGGTTCCCGGCGCAAAAAGTGCATTGATATGGGCAGCCTCTCGTGATAAGGATTGGGGCAATCGGAAATTTTTTATAAAAGAATCCATGCTGGGCCTCCGGGTAATTCTCAGGTTTCAGGAGTTCCCAGGCTGGCATGCCAAGATCGTCAAGGTTCATTTTCAATTCAGGGTCGTTGCAAACCACCTGGTCGTTTTTTCGATAGATTAGACCGGGAATATTATCGTGGTCAGCCCCGTCGAGAAACTTGCGCAAACCATTCTCGGCCTCTCCGGCGAAGCCGAAATCCAGGTCCGGGAATGTGGTGAAGATGGTTGTCGGTACACATGAGGGATGTGGCCCGCCCACCAGAATAATAATTTCTGGATGCATCTTTTTAATTTTGCGCGAGGCTTCCCGAACAAATTTGACATCATAGGTATAGGTCTGAAAACCGACCACATCAGGTTGGCACTGTTCTATGTGGCGACAAAGACTTTCGCAATCGATCTGTTGTTTTAGGCAATCAATGATTTCGACTGCATGGGCATCTTTAATGGACTCAGCAAGATAACCCAGGCCAAGTGGGGGTTGAATGTGGTCGCTAAGTGCCAGAGGTTTAACGAGAAGAACTTTCATATTCAGGTAATTGATATCTCTTTAAATTGATGGATAAGTTTGAGTGCCATTCTATTCTCAAGCAGGGCAAAGCACAAACGATTATTTCTCTGGATATTTAGCTTCTGTGAGGTTATTGTGTTCTGCGATGAGCAATTCTGCTGGTTAATCAAATAAAAATCGAATAATTCCGGGGTGAAATTAAAATGAAGCTGGAAGCCAGGCGTCTGCATCTGGGTTCTTCGGCCGGAATAGTCTGTTGCGTTGTTTTTCTGTTGTTTTCAAATGCAATTAACACGCTTGCCGAGTTAAAGATTCATTTTAACATGGGCAGCACCAAGCTGCGTGCCTTTGACCGGCATGTTTTTTTGCCGAATTCTGGCGTTGATGTATTGCCGGCCGAGGTCCTCGAAATTCGCGCCATATTGTATGAACACCCCGAAATTGCTGAATTCAATCTTTCAAAACGACTGCAGAATGACCCCTATCTTTATCAAAGAACTGTTGAGGGAGTCTGGCCCAGGGTTTTTGTTGCTTCTTCCGCATTTCTTTTTCTTATTACCGATGAGTTGCCCGAGTATGCCGGCAAAAAACTTATTACCCGAGGGGAGAAGACCGCCCTTGTTTTTATTGATTAGCATCGTTACCATTCTGTTGTTTGGTCTAGGATGGCTGGTCGCAACCCTCATACTGCCAGTCCGGGAATACGATTTTTTTGAACTGTTTCCTTTCGTTCTGCTATGTGGAATAACTGTTGACTATGTGGTTGTGCTGACGGTTCAGTCGATGGCGCTGGCCTTTAAAATTGTTATTGCCCTGGCTGTCATTGGCCTGATCAGCTTTGCCAAAAAGATCTTTAAAGGTGGAAAAAAACTGTTTTTTGCCAGATCTTTCTGGGCCTTCTTCTGGGCTATTTTTATTGTTCTTTTTTTCGCAGTTGCCATGGTTGCAGAGCCTCTTATAGATTGGGATGCCCGCTCGATATGGTTTTTGCATGCAAAAATGATTTACGCAGCTGAAGCTTTGTGTTATGACACAGGCTTGGCGCATCCTTCCGTGTATTTTTCCCACCCGGGCTATCCCAAGCTGGTTCCGGTCATCGCCGCCCAGTTAGCAAGTTTCATGGGGTATTGGAACGAGTATCTGCCAAAGTTGTCGCTGTTTTTTGTTTTGCTGCCCCCAGTGTTCTGGCTTCTTTCGTTTGCCCGCAAATCCTGGAGTTTTGTATTCCTGCTCAGCGCTTTTCCCTTTGCGCTGCACCGACTGATGTGGAATGGCTATATGGATGGTTATCTGGCAATTTATCTCGCGGTGGCAATGCTTCTTTTTGGACGTTTCATCCAATCGTGGCGTTCGTTGGATTTTGTTTCCTGTGTCGCCTGTTTTCTTTTTTTGCCGAACCTGAAAAGAGAAGGTCTGCTTTTGCTGTTTCTGGGCTTTTTGGCAATCGTTATGACCGGGGTTCTCCTCAAAAAGCGCCATCGGTTGAGGATGGACGAGAATTTTTCGATTCAGATGCGGCAAGTATGCGGTTGGCTGCTTCTGGTTGCCCCGACTTTGCTCTGGTATGTATTTTATACTAACGCCTGGGGTATCACCAAAGATGCCGGCATCCTCGGAGACAACGGTTTATCACTTTTTATGAGCAGAATTAATGACGGGGAGACCCTTAAGTTGATCGTGGCCAATATCTTCTCACAACTGCATTTGCCAGTTTTGCTGGCGGCACTGATGATTGTGCTTTTGTTGGCTGTGCGTCGTGGCCTGTTGATTGAACATCTTGCCCCGTTGCTGATCGGCTCGTTGTATGCCATTGGCCTGGTGATAACTTATCTGGCGCTTGATTTTGAAATCAACTGGGCCATGGCAAATTCAACCAATCGAACGACTCTCATGCTGGCCGCCTGTCTCATTGTTTCAGTATTCTGGGTGTTGCTCTACCTTGAGAGGCTTGAAGTCATTGCCGGGCGAAGATCGGTTCGGCAGGCTATTTAAACGTTAGTTTTTATTGCCGGGTTTGTTTTCGTCTTCGATTTGTTTCTTCAACAGGGCAATTTCCTGGGCGAGATTTTTGACCTTGTCATTATTTCTGCTGATAACGACTGAGAACTGTATCAGAATTAGAACGATTGCCACCATCATCACCAGAAAAAGAAGCGCAGGGGGATAGTAGACGCCGACCAGGGAGGCAATAAAATCCAGACCCTTCTTCCAGATCGAAAAAACGACGAATACAGTTCCGAAAATAAGCCAAAGAAGAGCGTAAGCCTCTTTGATCTGCTTTCTTCTTATCAGCTCTATAACACCAATCATAAAAAAAATACTGCCCAAAATTGCGATCAGCTGAATTTTTTCCATTCCTGCCAGCATAGGTTATTCCTTAATCTTTTCAATTGGGCGAAGAAAGATGAAAATCATTGCCAGAGTAACTTTCAACATATAATAAATCGACATGGAAGAAGAAATCGTCGAAATACCTGCCTGGCGGTCGCGCATCTCGACCGGAATTTCAATAATTCTCAGGCCATTGCGGGCTGCAAGCACAATTTCTTCTGGCTCTGGGTAATCAAAGGTCGGATAGTGGCGGGCCATAAAGCTTATTGCCCGGCTGTTGTAAGCACGATAGCCCGAAGTTGGATCGGTTATTCTGATTCCGGTAAGCATCTGACAAAGCCATTGAATAACCTTGCTGCCGATCCGGCGCGAAAAAGATGACTGGTAACCCATGTTGGGGCTGAGAAACCTCGATGCAATTACCAGGTCGGCTTCACCGTTCATCAGTGGCAGAAGAAGAGAATCAACTGCTGCGGCCGGGTGTTGCCCGTCGCCATCGACTTTGATGGCATAGTCGGCTTTGCGTTTATGAGCAAACTTGAACCCGGTCTGTACAGCTCCGCCAACTCCGAGATTAACCGGCAGGTCAATCACTGATGCGGTTCCCGTGCTTCTAGCTGCCTGAGAAGTCATGTCCGTGGAGCCATCGTTTATGACAACAACCTCAGCGGCTGGTTGATGACTGGCAATCTCCTCAATGACGCTTTTAATGCAGCCATCTTCATTGAAGCAAGGTACAATGATTATGCGGTTGTTCATTTTTTAGCCACGCTCAACAGGCGATTTTTATTCTGGATATTGGTGGTTCTCAAGCCAAAACAGAGCATCCCGCTGATAAATCCAGCGCTCCGGGCTATGGCTCGGGTGGAAAAAATAAGGCTGGTGTGAAAAAAATGTTTTACAGTATTTGCCTGTTCAATGGCGACACGCGTTTCTATTGCTACCAGCAGAGCCAGCCAGGATAGTGAAGATGGAAACCATGATAATTGAGGCCATCTTTTTTGAAAACTTGCCCCTCTGTTTAAAAGACTGACACAAAAGCTCAAAAACAGCCCAAGGCAACAAAGGGTCTCGAAAATATCTTTTTTGCCTGTGTAGCTGTCCCCCGATAAGTGTACAGGATGTTCCATATACAACTTGGCCCGCCAGAAACCGTGCCGGAATTGCTCCCGCAAATATTTCAGGAATTTTTCAGGGTGATAGTGGGCAACTTTGGCCGTTGGCACATATTTAATGCGATGACCCTGGCGCAGAATTCGGTAGCAAAAATCGTTATCCTCGCCACTCGCCCGCCGAAATGTTTCGTTAAAGCCCCCGATCCGTTCAAAAAGCTCTTTGCGCACCGCCAGATTGTAGGTGCCTCCGAATTCAATAAATTCACCATACCTTGCGTGCCGCCAGGTTATTTCTTTCTGAATTACTTCTGCAAGTCGGTTTCCAGGGTTGGCAATCGTATAGGTGCCCGCAGTTGCCATTATTGATGCAGTAGAAAAAGGCTGAATCAATTCATCCAGCCATTCGGGGTGCGGAATTGTGTCTGAATCTGTAAAAGCGAGAATGTCGCCAGTTGCAGCTCTGGCGCCAGTGTTTCTTGCTGATGCCGGCCCGGCATTCATTTGTCTGATGACTTTTATGCCCTGAAAACCTTGAAGAATTGTCGGGGTAGCGTCGGTGCTGCCATCATCGACAGTGATAATTTCCAACAAAAAGTCAGCTTTATTCTGCCGCAACAGCGCGTGCAGGGTTTTGCCGATAGTCGCTTCTGCATTGTAGACCGGTATAATTACTGATACTTTCATGTGTCAGGGACCTCGCTTACCGTATAGAGCAGCATGCCGAAGCATTTTCCCAGGCAGATTTCTGGCGAAAAACTTACCGGTAAAACGTTTATGCCGCCAGCATCAATCACTCTCAATCCTGCCAGATGGTGTAACCGGATAAGGTTTTTAAGGATGAAGGGCGTCTCTTCGATTCCAGGCATAAGTAACGGTCTGATAAGCTGCCATGGCGAAAATCTGTTGGGTACAAAGTTGATGATTCTACCGCCTGGGGTTGTTGCTTCTGCAAAGTTCCGCAGCAGTATCAACTGATCCTTTACTGAAAAATGCTCAAGCAGGCCGTCTGAAAACACCAGGTTAAAATTCTGGCCGAAGTGTTCGCCAAGAGACTGATGCAGCAGGTCAAATTTTTCTACTCTGACCTGAGTGGAACAGTTTTTTCGACACAGTGCCAGTGCTGAGTCTGCATAGTCGAGTGCCAGCACCTGCATTAAATTTTTATTAAAATGGTTGCTGAAAAACCCAGAACCACAACCTGCATCAATAACCCTGGCTCCGCTCTTTACATAGGGCTTCAGCAGATTTATGATCCGCCTTTTTGACCAGCTCAGCTTCTGACCCGGATTATGATCGATCTGCCAGAATCTGTTCCAGTTAACGGCTGCAGTTGGATTATTTTTCATTTCTGTTTCCAAAATAGTCAAGAAAGCTTTGTAGACCGAAAAATTTCCGTTTGATGTCTGCAAGACTGCGAATGCTCAACAGCATTTTTGCTATTTGCCGGGGCCTGAGAAAAAATTCCTTTAAGCCTGAGTCAATAAAATGATCGATGCGCTCTTTTGGCAATTGCGGATAGTTTAAAAGAGTACACTGCTCAAAATTCGCGTCAACCCATTCAGTCCAGTCGTGAGGAACAAGAAAACCATTCTTCTCTGCCCACTCGAAAAGAGTTGTTCCCGGGTAGGGGCATAAACCTGAAAATTGCACTGTATCGCAGGGCAGCGCCTTGGCAAATTCAATAGTTTTTCTTGCGGATTCTTCGGTTTCGCCTGGTGCTCCGATCATAAAGCAGCCATGAATTGTAAAGCCAAGTTGGCTGGCGACCCTGGCAAATTTCTTTGACTGCGCCAGGGTTACTCCTTTGTTAACTGCATCGAGGGCATCTTGCGTGCCGAACTCGAAGCCGGTCATCAACATCCGGCAACCGGCTTCCTTCATGAGCGGCAAAAGTTCAAGATTTACGTCAACCCTGGTGTTGCATGACCAGCGAATTCTTTTATGAAGGCCGTGTTTAATCATCAGGCGGCAGAGATTCTCGGTATAGGCTGTGATGGCCGGAAAACTGTCAGTTTCAAACATTATTTCCTGTAATCTTGGAAAAAGTTTGAGATCGTATTCCATTTCGTCAATCACCAGCTCAACCGCTTTCTGTCGAAGTATTCCCGCGGTTATTGAACTGTGGTCACGGCAGAAGATACACTTTCCGATGCAACCACGGGCATTTATAAGAGTCAAAAAGGGAAATCGCTTACCCGCATCGCGGTAGTCTTCAATGTTTATGCGCTTCCAGGCTGGTGGCGGAAGAAGGTTGATGTCTCCAGGGCTGCGATCGATCAGATTCAGCTTTTGTTTGCTGTAAGTTGCTATACCAGCGATTTCGTATAATTTCTCAGGGTTATCTGCAACCTCCCCGATTGAGAATTCGAATTCATTAGTTGCAATGGCGTCAAGGGAATTTTCGAACTGTCGGGCAGCAATGCTGAAAGTATTTTCAGGAACCGCTGAGACGTGCGCGCCGATGGCAATTGTTATGCAGGTTGGGCAATGCTTTTTTACCTCGTGAGCATAACTAAGATCATTGTAAATTGAAGGGGTGGTTGTGTGAAAAACGAGTAACTGTGGAGCGAAATTTTTAACCCGTGCAATTACTTCAGGCCTTTCCAAATTGCTGACTGGCCCATCGATAAACCCAATTTCGTGGCCAAGGTTTTCCAGGTAGGCGGCCAGAATCAGCAGACTGTCAGGGTGTCTTTGCACTCGGCCGCGAGAAATAGCTGCCCATCTTGCCGAACGGCAGAAGTTTCTGACATATGGCGGATTAAGAATGAAAATACGCATTATTTCATGCTTGCGGACATTTTGAAGAGGGGCATGAAAACTGACAGGGCGATGGTGCCGATGATGATACCCATGCCCACGGTGAGCAGTGGGGTGATGGCTGAGGTCAGACCTTCGAGAGCTTCTTTGACTTCGCGATCATAAAAGTCGGCGGCCTTTGATAGCATGACGTCGAGGTTCCCGGTGTTTTCGCCGACC
>DAOPYA010000032.1:0-33741 GCA_035352635.1 Candidatus Rifleibacterium sp. | reverse complement strand
GCCGACCTCGATCATCTTTTTAACCATTGGCGGAAAAATCGTGACCTTGACCAGAGTGCTTGCCAGCGTATTGCCCTGCTGAACACCGATGGCCATGTTGGCGATCATTTCTTCCATCAACGGGTTGCCCATTACCGAACTGACGATCTGCAGCGCTTGAAGAATCGGAACACCGGCGCCCAGCAGCGAACAGAAAGTTCGCGAAAAGCGGCTGACTGCAATTTTCTGGGTCAATGGCCCGATGATCGGAGCTTTTAGAGTGAAATGCGCCAAAGCCAACTTGCCGATCGGAGTTTTGAAGAGGAAAACCAGCCCGACGGCAACCCCGGCGACCACTCCGGCCACGGTGCCCGGGTTGTTGATGAGCATGTCGGAAAAAAACATCATGACTTCGGTGACCTTGGGAAGTTCAACCTTCATCTTTTTGAACATGGTTGAAAAGTTCGGAAAGATCTTGACCAGCAGAAAAACAACCCCGAGACAGGCCAGAACAAGCTGAATGACCGGCATGGTCAGAGCGCCCTTGATGCGGCCGCGGATTTCGGCGTCGGCTTCAGCAAACGCTGCCAGGCGGTTGAGAACCTGGTCGAGCATGCCGCCGGCTTCGCCGGCCTCGCACATGTTGCAGTAAATTTTGTCAAAAACGTGTGGGTGCTTGCGGATCGATACCGAAAAAGATTGCCCAGACTGCAGGTCGCGGCCAATTGAGTTCAAAATGCCCTTGAAATACATGTTCTGCGTCTGGTCGGCAAGAATGCCAACCGCTTCGACCAGCGGAATTGCAGCGCCAACCAGAGTTGCCAGTTGGACGGTGAACACCATCATGTCTCTTTTGGAGACACTACCCCCAAAACCAAACCCGCCGCCGGTCTTCGTTTCTTTGGCCTTGACCAGGTAGTAACCCTTGTCGGAAAGTCGGTTGGCAAGTTCCTGCAAGTTCGGCGCTTCAAGGGTTGTCTTGATAATGTCGCCCTTGGCGTCTTTTACTTCACATTCGTATTTTGGCATTTGAACCTCACTTTACCATTTCATCAGTCAGACCGGGCCAGAGCAAACACTTCTTCGGGAGTCGTCTGGCCCTGGGTAAATTTGAGAACCGCATCATCCTTCAAAGTTTTCATTCCAAGCTTGATGGCTTCATTTTTAAGGTCGTCCGGGCCAACCTTCTGAATAATCATGCGCCGCAGGTTTTCGTGGGTATACATTACTTCATGAATGCCTACGCGGCCTTTGTAACCAGTTTTGGCACATTTGTCGCAGCCCTTGCCCCGATAATAGGTCTGGTTGATCATTTCGGGCGGCAACCCAAGGTCAGCAATAGTTTCTGGGGTTATCAGCGTGTCAACTTCCTTGCAAAATTTGCAGACACGCCGGCCGAGACGCTGCGAAACAATGCAGAGAAAGGCCGAAGAGACCAGAAATGGCTCGACGCCCATATCGACGAGACGAATCGCGGTGCTCGGCGCATCGTTAGTATGCAGGGTCGCAAATACCAGATGGCCGGTCAAAGCCGCTTCAACCGCGATGCTTGCCGTTTCCTCATCGCGGATCTCACCAAGCATGATTACGTCGGGGTCTTGTCGCAGAAAGGCTCGCAGCACTGTCGAGAAGTTTAGTTCAATTTCGGGGCGAACCTGAACCTGGTTAATGAACTTGATTTTGTATTCAACCGGGTTCTCAACGGTACAAATATTAATGTCGGGGCCTTTAATGGCGTTAAGGCAGGAATAAAGCGTGGTGGTCTTGCCCGAACCGGTTGGCCCGGTGACCAGGCACATGCCGTTCGGTGAATTGATGGCCTTTTTAACCATTTCGTAGTTCGTCGGCGCAAAACCCATCTGGTCAAGCTGAACGTTGACGTTCGACTTGTCGAGAATTCGCAGGCAGGCCTTCTCGCCCCAGGCGGTCGGAATAGTGTTCACGCGAAAGTCGATCGGTTTGTCCATGATGACCATCTGGATACGGCCATCCTGTGGCAGACGGCGCTCCGAAATATCCATGCCGCTGAGAATCTTGATTCTCGACATGACCGAGGGCAACGCTTCTGGCTGCAGGTTCATCGCAATGATCAGGTTGCCGTCAATGCGCAGTCTGACCCGCAATTCACCTTCATCTGGCTCGATATGAATATCGGAAGCACCCTTTTGCACGGCAGAATTTAGCACCAGATTCACCAGTTTGATGATTGGCGTTTCTTCGCTCGCCTTTTTAAGCCCATCGAGAGCCGCACCGCCGCCACTGCCATCGTCTTCGCCAGTCGATAGAGCGTTGAGTGCGTCAGCCATAGCGCCCGCCACATAGAGGCGGTCAGTGGCGTCGGCGATCTGGTTTTCTGAGCAGATGGCCCTGACGACTTCGCAGTTGTTCTGAAACTGGATCTCATCGATAATAAAAACATCGAGCGGGTCGGCCATGCCGATCATCAGACTCTTGCCATCAAAACTGATCGGAACCAGATTGTGTTTGCGACAAATTTTTTCGGGCACCATTTTTAAAACTTCAGGCTTGATTTCGACCTTGCTCAGATCGACGAATGGCACCTTCAGCTGCTTGCCAAGAATCGGCAGCAGCTTGTCTTCTGAAAGATAGCCCAGTTCGATAAGAACCTGCCCAATGCGTTTGCCGCGCTTCTTCTGCTCGGCAAGAGCGATATTGAGTTCTTTTTCGCCAACGTGGCCTGCTTCGATAAGCAGTTGTCCGATTTTTTTGCGTTTAAACATGGCTGTCAGCCAATTATCTTAACCTATTCCCGCAACTTTTGAAAGCAGGAATAATAAGATAATTGCCATGATGGCAGCCGGTGGGGTTTATTGCGCTGCTTCCCAGTATTTGCGGCGTGCTTCCATGTAATGCGGGTTGAGTCTGATGGCAATTCTGAACTCTTCCATGGCTTCGTCGAGGTGCCCCATTTTTCGCAGGATAATGCCTAGATGAAAGTGCAGGTCAGCGTATTCGGGGTGGTCTTTGATCAGGCGGCGATATTCGGCTTCTGCCTGATCGAGCAGCCCAAGGTCTGTAAAAACCGCCCCGAGATCAATGGTGACACTGCCCCTTGCCAGTTTGCCGCCCAGCGTTTCTTCGACGATCAGCCGGTATTCTTTCATTGCCTTGCCTATGGCGCCCTGGTCTTCGTAGATTCTGGCGACATAGTAGCGGGCCGCGGCGTAGCGGGGGTTGATGGCCAGGGCATTGGCAAAGCTTGCCTGTGCCTTGTCAAAGGCCTTGCTTTCATAAAAAATCAGGCCGACGTTGAAGTGGGCATCAGCAAATCGGGGGTTCAGGGTTAAGACCGACTCATACGAGGCCACCGCCTGGTCACGATCACCAAGTTCGCGGTAGGCATGGCCAAGATGTGAGTAATAAACCGGGTTTTTCGGGTTCTGGTTCACCGCTTTGACATAGCAGAAAGAAGCCTTGTCAAACTGATTCTTGAGAAAAAAGGCGTTGCCCAGATAAAAAAGTTTTTCGTGGTCGTTCGGGTGGGTGCGCAGATGCTTGATGCACGCATCAATTACCTCGTCGAGCAGTCCTTCGCGATAGGTTGCAATTTCTGCCATCCGTTAATCTCCTGAACTGTTTAATCTGGCGCCAATACTGATTTTATATCCTTGCCGAGTTTGGTGCGCGGTTCAAAACGCCTGAAAGCCGGTTTGTCAGTGCAATACATGTGCAAGACCTCAAGACCCTCATAATTGCGTTTCTGAAGCCCCTGCCGCATCGCTTCAAAAACCGGCCCGAGATGCTTCAACCCTTCTTCCGGTTCAAAGGTTTCCCGTGTGAAGAAGCGATACTTGTGAATTACACCATCATCACGCCGGTAGATATCGACTTCTGGTTCTTCAAGAAGCCGCGAACGTGCCGAAAAATTACGCACATCAAAAAAATGCTGCCGTTCATAATCTTCATAGATGGTTACCCCCCAGATATAGGGGTTACGGAACAGCCATAACGGAAAAACCGGGCTGAGAAAGTTCTTGAGGCTCTCGATAAGATCGTAATTATACTCATCTTCGCGCACGCTGACATGCAGATTGCCGCTTTGCAGCCTGAAATTGCCGCCGTCGATGAAGTGACCGCCGATCATGGTTATTTTCTCAGGCTTGGGAATACTCAAAAGGATCTTTTTGGTGCGATCATTGATCGTCGAATACACTTCGCTTGGCTGGTCAACGTAATCAAGGCTGATATCAGAAACCGGAAAGTGAAAAATCCGCTCAAAGACCGCCTGAAAAACCTCACGGTCCTTGCGGTCGCTTATAAACAAATGTTGTTCCAGTATCTGGCTTTCCTGACTCATATATTACTCCGATTTTGCATAGATAAGAGTGTGATCTTCGGCTGTTTCTCGACCCGAGTTAACGATCTGCAACTGCCCCGAAAGATTTGCAAGCATCAGATTTGCAGATTCTTCAGGCAGTTTATCAAGCATCAGCCGCAGGTCTTCAAGGCTGAACCGCTCCCGGCCGCCGGAAGGAAACTCGGTGACTCCCTCAGTATAAAGTAAAATACCATCGCCGGGCAATAGCTGAATTGTCTGGTTTTTATACGGTTCGACCCCTTTATTGAAAAGCCCCAGCGGCACTCCACTCTCAACCTGCGGAATTTCAACATAGCCGCTCCGGGTGCGATTTATAAGCGGGGCCGGGTGCCCGGCCAGCGACAGGGTGGCAGTTCGTTCTGCCGCTTTGATGACCAGCGCGGCGACTGTGGCAAAAAGATCATGCATGTTTTCTGAATTCATGAACGCCGACAACTGGTTCAGCAGATCGGCGGGCGAAGGGCAGCGCTCAATCAGGCAGCTGACCATGGTTTTGAATCTGGTAAGAAACAGGGCTGTATTCAAACCCTGCCCGGAACATTTGCCGATGACTATCATCAGCTTTTCGCCGGGTAGATTGATCCAGGCATGAAAGTCGCCGCTGTGTTCTGGCGCGTAATCGACAACCTGGGCGATTTCCCAGCCCCTTAATGCGGCGGCGCTTCGGGGCAATATTTCTGCTAGCAACGATTTTGCCAGGAGTCGCTCGGCTTCATTTTGCCTGGCGGCTGCCGTGGCATGAAAAAGATCGTGATTTTCAAGCATCAGGGCCATGCCAGAGCAGAAACTGCCCAGCAAATCAACTCTTTCTTTCGTAAAAAAGGCCGGGGCAGTCGTCAGGGTCGCCAGAACCCCGTGCAGAGAGTTAAAGAATACAACCGGCAGCAGCATGCCGCCGTCGTTTCGATTGCCGGTTGCAAAGGGCAGGTGATTATAAAAGCTTTCTGAGCGGCGAACCGTTCGAAGATCGATACAACTTCGAATTTTTTCGTCTGTTTCTTCAACCAGCGTGTCACCGCTTGGAATTAGAACGCATTTCCCCTGTGCATCCCGCCTGCTGCCATTGACATAGTGCAGGTTGCCATCGTCAATGGTGAAGTACAGATGGGTTCCTTCTGAGACGATTTCGGCAAGCTGTTGCAACGCCAGTCCGACTTTATCAGGCAGGCTCTTTTCAGGATTGAGAAGATGCAGAAAATGCTGTAACCAGGCGGCTGAAAGGCTTCCTGCTGCCGGTGCCGCCGGAAAAATAGCTGTGGGGTTGTTGCCCGAAGCTATGCTGTTCGTTAATGTCTCTTCGGGTTCGGTGCCGGCAGCCGATTGGGGCCGGGTCAGCATAAAAACCGTCACTGCCAGGGCAGCAAGCATCATAATCAGCGCCGCAACCGCCAGAGTAGCTCCGATGTCATGGTATAGCATCGCGCGCAAACTAACGATCAGCCCGGCCATAAAAATGGCCAGACTGATCTTTAATCTAAAACGCTGTGATTTGCTGATGAGCAAGCTAAAAATACCATCCCCGCTGACGCGGGGATCTTTCGGGTTTTATACCCACAGAAAAATTTCAGGCAGCGCGATAATTTTCGTATGATCTGCCCGAACTGGTTTCAAGATTGCGGCAATGCCCTGCCATGGCTTCAATAGCCGCCGGATCACCAATGCGGGCCAGCGCTTCGCCTGCTGCCATGCTGACTTCTTCGCGGGGGTCATCGAGGGCGCCGATCAGGGCTTCGACAACGGCAGTGCCGCGTCGATCACCAAGTTGCAGGCATGAAATGCGGCGAATGCGCCAGTCAGGGCTTTTCAGGCCTTTAATATAGCGCCAGGTCTGATCTACCGGGGTAACACTCGCCAGGGGAACTACTCTGGCACGCGGTCGGCCGGTGTGAGCAGTTTCTTCTTCGCCCCGCCAACGCCGCCACAGCCCCGAGAAGATTTTTTCGAACATGAACCAGCCCACAAAGTACACGAGGGTCAGGGCCAAAATTTTGATTTCGATGTGCATCATTTGTTATGCCTCCTGATTCTATTTTCTTCGAGAACCATCGGCAAATTGCACTCTTGACCTTAGCTGAAAAAATCTCTTATGCGCACGTAGCCGGCTGTGATTTGCCGTTTACCAGCCCGCGGTCGATATTGGCCAGTTAGCGGTGTCTGGTGCGCTGACGCCCTTGAAGACCTTGAGAAGAGCGCTGACTGCCGGGCTTCTGAAGCCGAAGGTTGCGGCGCAGGTCGCTATGCCGGTGCAACCGGCCAGGTCAAAGGGGTTGCGCAGCGCTACCACTGCAATATGGCTGGTTTTTTTTCGCAGAGCCTCAATGGCGGCCAGCTGGTCTTTAAAAATATGGGCGTTGTAGGAAAAAAAGACGATGCGATTACTGGCGTCAAGGTTGGGGATTGTGGCTGAGATAGAGCTTGTCAGCTCATCAGCGCTGCACTTTGGCTCGTAGACTGTCGTGACTGCCTCTGGAAACTCATGACAGACCTGAGCTTTCAGGCTGCCCTGGCGATGCTCTTCTTCAACCTGAACCAGCGATGAAATCTGGGGCAGAACGAACAGGGTATGATTGCCGCTAACCGGCAACGGCAGCATATCTTTCGAGAAACGCAGAAACTTTATGCTTTCATCATGCACATCAGAGAGCAGGGGGGCATGCGACTGGTGAAGTTGCTGCAGTGGTTGTGGCGCCTGGGCAACGTTGAGAACCCGGCGGGCCGCCGTGATGCGTTCAAGACTTTCATTTAGACGACGCCCGGTTTCGGTGTTCGATTTGAGCTGTGCAAGAAGAGTTTCGGCTGCCTGGCGTTGCTGATCGAGCCGGTGACAGATTAACAGCAGATCGGCGCCGGCATGAAAAGACAGACTGGCCGCCTGGGCGATGCCGTATTTTTCGGTAATCGCACCCATTTCGAGGTCGTCTGTTACCAGAATGCCATTGAAACCAAGCTTGTGGCGCAGCAGACCAGTTAAAACGCTTTTAGAGAGGGTGGCGGGTCGGTCTTTTTCGGGTTCAAATGCCGGAAAAAAGACATGCGCCGTCATTATGGCCGCTACTTCAGCTTCTATAGCTTTTTTGAATGGGTAAAGCTCAAAAGATTCGAGTCGGTCGGCGGGGTGGGGGATTACGGGCAGAGTCAGGTGCGAATCTACCTGAGCATGCCCCTTGCCTGGGAAATGCTTGGCGCAGGCGAGAACTCCGGCGCTCTGCAGGCCCTTGATGGCAGCGCAGCCATGCAGGGCAACCTGCTCCGGGGTGTCTCCAAAAGACCTGGCCCCGATTCCAGGGTTGTCTGGGTGATTGATGTCGAGCACCGGTGCCAGATTCCAGTTCAGACCAAGACTGAGCATCTCTTTGCCCATTGCGTAGTGAATTGCTTCGGTTCTGGCAGTGCTGCCGGTGGCGGCCATCGCCATTGCCGACGGAAAAAGACTGCCTTTGCTGAGAATTCTCAGCACCAGGCCGCCTTCCTGGTCGATCGCCGTAAAGACCTTCTGGCCAGAGGCGGCAGCTATTTTTTGCAGATGCCCCGGGAGTTTATCCGGGTCGGTCAGATTGCGGGCAAATACAATCACGCCACCAATGCCCCATTCGTCAACAAAAGCGAGAAATTCATCCGATGGCTCTTCGCCCATATAACCGACTATAAACAATTGACCGATCTGTTTTTTCTGCATAAATTTCCTGAAAATATAAGTTAATAAGGATGGCGCCTGAAAAATTAACCCCGATGGTTATTTAAACAGGCGGCAGAATAGGGTATAATGCTGTTGCTAAATTTTCAAGGAGATGCCACATGTATTGTTTTAAATGCGGAAAGAAACTGCCAATGCGGGTGGTGAACTGCCCTGATTGTGATACCCCCCAGAAACGCCGCCAACGTTACCGCAGCCGCATGATCCTTGGTTTGTTCATTTTTCTGGCCGGGGCAGTGACAGGCAGCCTTTTCGACACGGTTTTTTTTAAGGGGCAGGCCTGGCAACATTCTTTTCTTGGAATATTTTCTGACAGTGCCGACAGTTCTGCAACCGCATCAGCATCAGTTGTTGTAGAACCATTTTCGGGGTCGGCTTCAGGATTGTCAGCAACCGCAACTTTAAGCGCTGCAAGTATCGAAACTTCAGCTTCGCAAACTGATAACCAGACAGCGACTGCCGTTGTTACTACTGTTGACGCCGCAGCCCGGGCACCGCATACAGAAACCGCATCGGCAACGGCCGTGCAGCAGGCATCTTCTGCCATTGCCGCCCCGCCCGAAGTGTTGCCGGTGAGCCAGGCTTCTTCTACTGAAACTGCCGTGCTCGGAAGCGAGACGATGCAGCCCGCTCCGGCATTGGCGCCTGTGGTTTTTCCCGCCGGCCGGCTGGTTTATAAGAAAACTGATACCCTTGAAAAAGGTTCGGGTTCAAATTTCCACGGGTTCATGGCTCGCGACGGCTCTGAACTGATTTTTGCATCAAATCGCCAGAATGTTGATGGCAAGCCAACCTATCAGTGTTTTGTCAAACAACCCTCGGCAGACTCTGCCCCAGAAAAAGCCTTTTCGTGGCCAGGCAACGTCTGGACCCCAGAAACAACGCCTGATAACGGCATGGTGGTTTTTTCAAGTGACAGCACCAGGCCTGAGCATATTTTTGTCTATGACCGCCGCACCCGCAACAGTATGCCGCTGACCACAGGTACCAGCAAAAACATGATGCCGGCTGTTTCGCCTGACGGGCGCTGGATTGCCTTTGTTTCTGACCGCAAAGGCAGCAATGACATCTGGATGATCGGCCTGGAAGGAGCCAATTTAATGCAGATTACCAGTGGCAAGGCTGATGATCGCGAACCGAGATGGGCCGTTGACGGCAAGGCTATTCTTTTTACCCGCATCATTGAGCCGCTGAAAAAGTCACAGATTCTCAAAATTCAGCTTGAACCCCTCGGGGAACCCGAAATCCTCGTCGATACCCCGCATCGCAACTGGCTTGCAGATCTTTCGCCAGACGGCACTCAGCTGGCCTTTACCCGCTCCGAAAGCACCGATGGCAGCAAAAATGTTCTGGTGCTCCGCGAACTATCTTCTGGTAAAGAAGAAGTTATCAGGCCGCTTAATAACGCCGAATGCTTCAGGCCAGTCTGGAATGCTGATTGCCAGGGGTTTGTTTTTCATTCTTCGGGTCAGCAGGGCAAAAGCCTCTACCAGGCCAGGTTTATCAGGGAGAATAATTGATTGTCTGATAATTTTGAGGCGCTTTTTTCGCTGATTCTGCTGGCGCCAATGCTGGTATTCTATCTTCTTTTCAGGAAGCACTGGGTTGATAATGATCTGTTGCGTTCGCTTGTCGGCGGTCTGATCGCCGGTGTTGCCGCCATAGCCCTGACCCGTCTGGTCTACCTTCCGGTTGAAATATGGCTTGGCGCTGACCTGCGCAGCTTTATTTCTGGCCCGCAGGCATGGTGGGTGACTCTTGTGACCAGTATCGCGGTTATCGGCTTTGTCGAAGAAAGCCTGAAGACCGCCGGTGGGCTGCTGGCAAGTCATTATGCTGAATACATGCGCCGGCCCACCGCTATTTTTATGGGCCTGGCTGGTTGTGCCATGAGCTTTTCGTTGCTTGAAAATATCCAGTATTACCTGGTTTTCGGTTCTTCGGTTGTGATGCCGAGAATTCTGATCAGTTCGTCAGCCCACCTGTTTTTTATATCTATCAGTGCGGTTTTTGCGGCGGGGGCTGCTACTGCCCGCAAAAAAGCGAATTCGACGGCTGCCTTGCGTATTATGGGCGGTATCGCCATCGCTTCACTTATACACGGGCTTTTTGACTTCTTTGTTTTTCATTTTGATATTCAAGCTGCCAGCGGCTTGATCGTCAGTCTTATCTCTCTCTTCTGGATAGGCATTTACGAGGCATGGCTGGCCGTACTCAAAATTGATTTGCCAGAAGAACCTGTGCTGGCAACCTGTTCTGGTTGCGGCGCCTTTTCACTCGACCGGGTCAGATTCTGCGGTTTCTGTGGCTCACGCCTTTTAAAGCCACAGCCGCGCGGTTTCAAAGTTACTGATCTCAAGGAATCATAAATATGTCAGACACCACCTGTACTGTATTTGAACCTGAACGTGCGCTTGTCTTGGTCGTTCAATTGCCTGAACAAAGCGACCTTGAAGTGCGCTATTCGCTTGACGAAATGCGCGAATTGCTTAAAACAGCCGACATTGAAATGGTTGGCGAGCTGATTCAAAAGCGTGACCATGTGACGCGGGCTTTCTATATGGGCACCGGCAAAACCGAAGAAATCGCCCTGGCCGCCAAGGAAGCAGGGGCTAACCTGATTGTCGCCGATGATGAGCTGACGGCGCTGCAGATTAAAACCATCGAAGAAGCCGCCGGGGTGCCCGTCTGTGATCGCACTTCAATTATTCTTGATATTTTTGCCAGGCACGCCTCGACGCGTGAGGGCAAGCTTCAGGTCGAGGTTGCCAGCATGCACTATCAATTGCTGCACCTCGTGGGTGGTTATGAAAATCTCTCGCGTCAGCGAGGCGGAATCGGGGTCAAGGGGCCAGGTGAAACCAAGCTCGAGACTGACCGCCGCGTCATTAAAAACCGCCTGAAAAAATTGCGCGAAGAACTCGAGAAGTCGGTTCAAGACCGTGAACTTCAGAGTCGTCGCCGTCAGGGTGGCTTCAATACAGTTTTTTCGCTGGTTGGTTATACCAACGCCGGCAAGTCTACCTTGTTAAACAAGCTGACTGGCAGCGATGTCAAGATCTGTGACGGCTTGTTTACTACCCTTGATCCGACGGCCCGGCGCCTTGAGTTCGCCAGCGGTCGCTGGGGCATTCTTTCTGATACGGTCGGTTTCATCAGAAAACTGCCGCACAGCCTGGTCAGAGCCTTCCGGGCCACCCTCGAAAATGCCACGGCTGCCGATGTTCTGCTGATTGTCTGTGACATCTCTGACGAACGCTACCTTGAGCGTCTGGCGGCCGTCGAAGAAGTTCTCACCGAAATCGGTGCTTCGTCATCTGAGCGACTGTACCTGTTTAACAAGATTGATAAAGCCCCGGTGGTTTCAGTTGAAACGATACTTGAAACTTACCCGGGCGCCCTTTTCGTTTCGGCCAAAACCGGCGCTGGCCTCGATTTACTGACAAAAAAACTTGAAGAAATCATTGCCCGTCGTTATGTGCCGATGCAGTTGCTTTTGCCTTCCAAGTCTGATCTGGTTAAAGAAATCATGCAGTCTGCCATCGTCAAAAGCCAGGAATGGGGCCAGGGAACAGTTAAAGTAGATGCCGAAGTGCCCGAAAAAATGCGGGCGCGTCTCGAAAATTACATTATCGAACCTTGATACTGTTACAAAGGAAAAAAGCATGTTTGATCGTCGTTTGTCGCAAAAAATCTTCTTTCTGCTGGTAACAGCTATTCTTGTTTTTGCAGGCATGGCTTCGGCAGCCTCAAGGCGCCCGCTTTCTGACAAACCAGAGCCCGCAACCCCTGCCGAACTCAAACTGGGCGCTCCAGGTGGCGAAGAATGGCAGTTCTTCAGAATCAACGCTCAATACCGTGGCACGGTCAAAAAAAGTTTCTCCGGGCTGGGCTGCGCCATCGCCTGGTTCAAAGATCTGTCTCCCGATCAAACTCAGGCTATTATCCATGTCTGCGTCAAACATCCCGAAAAAAGGCAACAGACATACGCTTTCCGTCTGAACCTTGTGTTCAGCCACAGTGGCGCTGACTATCGCCTGGTCAAGACCGAATACGCAACCTTTACCGGAATCAACGGCGATCACCAGGCCCAGTTGCAACAACTGGCGGCTTTATGGGCTTATATGAGAACTTACGCGGCTGGTGGCAAGATTTACCCGGCGATTGAAGCATGCGGGGCCAGACTCAATCTTGCCGAATTGTTGCTCGGCAAGGGAAGAACCCGTGAAGTTGATTGCAGCTGGCAAGGCCGTCGAGGCTTTCACGGTAAATTCTTTTTTGAACGCGCCATTGACCCGGTGTTCAAAGAAGTTCTCGCACTTGATAAATTGCGCTTCAGAAGCGGAAAACTCTCGGTGTCACTCGTGAAAGACACTCAGTCAGCCGTATTGCGTGACTTCGCCGGCAAAGAACCATTCGCGACAAGCATTTTCAAGTAGGCCGGTCACCGATCAATAATTTTTCGAGTCGTGTCACAGCCGCCTGGCCTGGTTTCCGGGCGGCGCAGGCCGGCACTGCTGATTTTGGCGTGTCTCAGTCTTTGCCGTCTGACAGATTACCCTGACGCCTGAACATCTGTATGCCACTTTCTGAGGCTATTATAGCCCATTTGCCCGGGTCGATATCTCTTGGAGAAACCGACCTGGGATCGGTAATGATAAAATTACAGGCGAATTTTTCGGCTATGTTCTGCGGGTTGCTGGTGTGTGTCGAAGCGAGAGCACCGGTCGCACCGGTTAATTGATATACCAGAAGCGGGTTTGCCGAAGCTATTTTATCACCAGCCTCAGGTTGGATCTTTGCGAAGAGCTTTCGATAATGCGTGAAGTCTTCTTCGTAAGCAGCCGTGAAATGTTTGATGAAAGCCGCTGAAACAACCACGTTCACAAGAATCGCCAGGATGCCAATGGTTCTGTAGAGGGCAGGTCGCAGATTAAAATGTGTTTTCAGGCAATGCAGCCCAACTCCGGTAAAAATAAAAAAATACCCATAGAAGAAGGCACTGATGTGAATAACTGTGCCATGCATACTCTGCAGCGGAAACACGATGCCGCACAGCAACCATGATAACATCAGAAAAGCAGCGAAGATCCTTCCGGATGATGCCCACAAAAAGGCAAGGCCCACCGCGAATAACGGCAGCAGCAGCAGGTGTGAAGGCACGATAACCAGATTAGTGATGCTGTACACAAGCCCTGTGGCTTTCTGTGCGAGAATGCCTGACCAACCCTGGGCAAGATAATTGCTTAGAGAGAGACTTGCCGTGTCATTAAAAAAGTCAAAATAATCAACAAGAAAGAGTGCCTTGCTGTTAGATGTCCATGGCTTGCCTAGAACGACCAGATTTCTGATAACCCAGGGGCTGATCGTGACCAAAAAAGTGGTGGCGTAGCAGACCGCGGTCTTCAATCGCCAGTTTTTCGCGAGTTCCCACAGGCCTGCAAAAAAGGCGAAGGCAAGCCCCTCGATTCGCAACAACGCCAGAAGCCCGCTTAAAAATGCGGTTCTGATCGCGTGTGGTTGATCATGGCACATTGCTTGAACAATCAGATAGCCGAGCAGAGCCGAAAATGCAAAATTGTCAGTTGTGAGCAGATAGAAGAGGTTGCGGCCATGAAAAATGCAGAGAAAAAATGCAACAGCAGCGCAGAAGTTGCTGTTCGTCTGTTTGAAGACCTCTCTGAACACCATTGCGGCCAGAAATGCCCAGATTAGAATGTTCAGCGATAATTCGCCGGCCGGGCCACCGATTTTTAAAGCGGCACAATAGGCTACTACCCCAAGAGGCATCCAGTAGTCCATGGGGTGCTCAACTTGTTCGTAATTATTCAGGTATTGCCAGACTACCGGTTCAACAAAACCGTTGCCCTTGGCGAGCCGCTCGGCCATTACATGGTAATAACTGGCATCAAAGGTGACATGCGGGTTTATGTTTGTCGCAATTAAAGCAAGAATGAGAACGCCCAGCAGAAAAAGCCCGACGAGTTTTTTCATGACTGGGTGATCAATCTGATTTTGGGGTGTGCACAATCAGAACTTCAGGTTGTCTTCTCTGGTCCAGCCGGTTTTGCGCCCGTCATTATAAATGACCTCAAACCACCGCCAGCGGCCTTCCTTCTGGGTGCTCTTGATCTTAACCACCATGCCCTTCGGCAGTTTTCCCAGTTTTTCGCTGGTCGTGTTGGGCATGCTGCGCACATTTGCAAATGCCTGTGCTTCGATTGTTGCGTGATCGGGCAGGGGTTGGCCCTGAACGTAGGTAGAAACAGTCTCGGAGGCGAGAGCCGGCTTGGCAATCGCTACTGATACAAGGTTCTCGCGGAGCGCTTCTTTGGCTGCCGCCTGCGATATAAGCTCGGTGTCGATGTTGCCGCTGCCGCTGGCGGTCTGAAGAAGGTTGGTCATGATGGTGGCAGGGCCTTGAAGAAGCAGATCGTCGCGAACCCAGCCGGTCTTGCGATTGAAATCCCATTTTATGCTGGTCCAGCCATCTTTTTTGTCGGTCACCAGCCCCCGGGTGCCTTTGCTTACTTTAAACATCAGTTTATCGTTGGTAGATGGCCCGCTGCGCACGTTCGTTCCGTTTCCTGATGCGTAGGCAAACCATTTCGGGCCGTGCGGATCAAAAGTGTTTCCACCGTTTTTTCCGTCAGTTTTGCTGCTGCCTGATGCATTGCCGGCACCCGGAATGACTGAACCGGCGGCTGCCGAAGAGATTGGGGCTTCAGCCTGAGTTTGGATGGCTGTTTCGGCGCCCTGATCGCCGGTTTTTCCGCTGTAGAGAACTTTAACGGTTGAGGACGGGTCGCCCTGGTTGCCGGAAACGGCATTCGGGGCTGACTGAGTGCTTCCAGCTTCCATGAGTTTGAACATCTGCTTGCCCATGAACACCCCCAGAGCGATGACCGAGAGCATGATGACGACTATGGAAATTATTTTGGCCTTTTTCAAAACTGCCCCTCCAGAAAATTCAAGTGAACGAAGTTTAGTACGATAAAAAATCACTGTCAATAGGCAATACGTGTATTTTAGTTTTTCTTTGCTGCATTTGTTATAATCAATCGAGTTTTAGCCATTAATAAGATGCGTTTATTTTTCCGGGTTGGCTGTAATCAACCACACCAGCAGGAGCGATTATGTCTGTTCAAACTGAGAGTGCCTTGAAGAGCGGCCATGCTGCCAGGCTGATGCCTGTGGCCATGCTGGTATGCGCTGTGCTGGTTCTTCTTAACTGCTATGAGTGGCGTAATTATTATATTGATGATGCCTATATCGGCTTCAGATGTATCAATAACTTCATCGCGGGTGAGGGTTTCTTTTTTAACCCCGGGCAGCAGGTCGAATCGGTGACGAATATCGGCTGGTTGCTGTTTGTAACTCCTTTTGCGTGTTTCTGGCCGGCCCATATTGCCGGAAAAATTGCCGGGCTTGTTGTGGCTCTGATTGCGGTTTTTCTTGTCTGCCTGCTTGGCAGTATGATTGATAAGGCTGTTTCCAGCGAAACTGACAAATCTTATCTGGGCGTGATGGTGCCACTGCTGGTTTTTTCTGAGCCAGCCTTCGAATATTTTTCACTCTCAGGTATGGAAACAGCTTTTCTGAGCTGTGTAATTGCCCTGATGGCTCTGGCTGCTGACCGCATTGTGCTGGTCGCATTACTGGCGGGCCTGGCTTTTTGCATTCGTCCTGAAAGTATAATCCTGTTTCCCCTGATTCTCTGCCTGCGAAAAGCTACCACGGAAACCAGTCGACCCTTCTTCTCCCGGCCTGTTTTTGTGGCAATTCTGGCCTGGGCTGCGGTGATTCTCTTCATTTCAGCTGCCCGCATTGCTTACTTTGGCAATGTGTTACCCAATACTTTTTATGCAAAACCCTCGAATGCCCTGGGCTTTTTTGTAAGATTATTAAAATTGTGCGTTGGTGAAAAAATCAATGTCGCCTTCCCTTTCACCTGCTTCTTTTGCTTCCCAGTAATGATTTTTGGGGCGGCAACTCTGCAAAAAAAACTGCCGGCTATCTTCAGCACCTTTTCAGCCGCCACGCTTCTCGGCTTATTCTTTGCCGTTTATGCCCCCGAAGACTGGACCCAGATGCCACGTTATTTTGCCCCTTACCTGCCGTTTGCCCTGTTTTTGCTGTTCGCCGGTTTGCAGGCATTAATCGAACTTGCGACTGCTGACTGGAAAAAATGGTTTCGGGTTCTGGTAACGATTTCGTTTCTGGTTACGCTTCTGTTTTTCAGGGTTGAGCAGCTGCGACTTTTGCGATCTGATGCCAGAGAAGCATATCCAGGTTATGTTTTA
This sequence comes from Candidatus Rifleibacterium sp., assembly GCA_035352635.1. GTDB lineage: Bacteria > Muiribacteriota > Ozemobacteria > Ozemobacterales > Ozemobacteraceae > Rifleibacterium. Next base: position 17,426 of record DAOPYA010000032.1, on the reverse strand, counting down.
ACCTCAGAGTTATTGTTACCGGCGGTCACAGAAATGTCAGAGTTCATTGGCGAAGGTGAGTGGGTGGCTACCCGCCGCATCGGTCTGCTTGGCTACTCAGGAAAATTCAGGATATTCGATTATGTTTATGGCCTCCCTGATCGAGAGGTTATAGAAGCCAGATTCAGTCACGGCCGAAAATTCTTTGAGGAACCGGGAGACCCGGGTTTGCGTGAGCTGTGGTTGAAGCGCCGCCCCGGTTATATTCTTGAAGACAGAAGTATAATTGCTTCACCTGGCTCAGGTTCAAGGCTTGAACTTAATGTTCATGGTATCAGATATCTTGAATTCAAAAGCTACCCTCTGGGCAAAAAAGAGAGCTGGGTGCTGTTGAAAGCAGACAGACAGACTGGTCAGTGAGCCGCGGCCCATTTTCCACATGCAACGCAAAGCGCCAGAATGACCAGCGGCATGATGTTAAGCCCTGTCAGCGATGCGATGATTGGCCCCGCCAGCGGAATCGCCCAGATAGCCGCACCCAGAACTGCCAGCCGGCTTGCGAATGGCTGGTTCCCTGGGAACTCGCTGAACAGAAAAGCCATGGCAGGAAACAGGATTATCAGGTCATAATCAAAGCCAAACGGGCTTGCAAGCAGAGTGGCGGCGATGAGACCGGCCGCCTTAATTCCGCTACCTGCACGGCTGCGCCACAGCAAAACCACAAATAACAGGCACAGCAGCGTCGAAACGCCTTGCAGTAAAGATGCTGATGCTGGCTGAACCCCCAAAAGGCGGATTGCTGCATAGGGAGTCGGCATTTTGGCAAACGGCACTGCTCCAGCCTCAAGAATGGCTGTCGCCATGGGGATATTGTTCAAAAAAGCTTTCCATGGCTCAGAGCCATAAACAAGGAAAGTTGCGGTCGTGAAAGAAAACAGACTGAAAAAAAAGCCTTGCAGGGCTTTCCAATGCTTGCCGGCTGCCAGAGCAGGCAAGACCAGGATACAGAGATGTGGTTTGTAACTGAGCAGCCCGAGAATTAAGCCGCCGAAAAAAGGCTGGCCGTTGAGCAGCATGCAGCCGCCGCTGAGCAGTGCTGCAGTGAGAAAGCCGTTCTGTCCGTGCAGAAAAACCTGAAAAGTGGCAGGAAAGGAAAGAAAAAAAGCCAATGTATTGCGGCCGGGGTAAATCCGTTGAAGGATGAGCAATATTGGTACGATCGTTATCAGAAGCCACAATAAAAGTGCTGCTTTATAAGAAAAAAATGCAAGCGGCTGGGTAAGCAAAAAAAATGTTGGCGGGTAGTGCCATGCATACCAGCCAACCCTTGCGCCAGCCGTCGTCTGTTCAAGATTCTGAAAATAGGTCTTGTCGTAGACGCTGTGTGCCTGGCCGGAACGAGCAGCAATACTGGCTGAATAGAAAGTTATAAAATCGGTAGCTAGTGGCTGCCCATAACGGTCAACAACCCTACTTACCGAAAAAAACCATGCAAAAAGAATGACGCCATAAACAAAAATTGCCAGCCTGGCCCAAACAGCCAGTCTGGTTTGATTAAAAAAATGACTCATCAGGCCTTGCTGCATGACAACGACGCAGCCGATTCAAGATGCAGACACGATTCTCTGGCGGGTCAGGTAGAAGGCATAGCTGCATCAAGAGCAGCCGGGATTCTCTCAATGTAGTTAGTCTGCAGGGTACCCGACAGAAGCATCAGCGTCGACATGACCGCCAGTGCGACAAGGGCAATCAGAAGAGCGTATTCAACTAGACCCTGGCCTCTTTTTTTATTTCTTTTCACAATCTTACTTCCTGTTCCCGGTTTTTTAGTCTCTCACTAAACACAAAGGGCAGAAAATCCTGCCCTTTGTGTTTTTTCACTTGCGATACAAGCGCTAGATCATGTGGTAGTCAGTTTGCCGGAGATACTGGTGAACATGCCACTAACCTTGGTGCCGGCCAGAGTGAGACCAGCGATAGCCACGATGGCGATGAGGGCGATAATGAGTGCGTATTCAACAAGACCCTGACCTTCTTCTTCCCGTACAAAACGTCTGATGATTTCCATGGGAATCCTCCTGATTAACTTTTGGCTACTGCCATTCGTATTATCGCAAAAGCAATGCCAAAATGCAAATCCCTCTTGCAATTTTTTTGAGCCGCCTTGAATGCGGGTTTCAATTCTGCTGGGCTGGTTTTTGCAAAATATCGGGAGAAATTGCAGGTAATAATTGCCACGCATGTGGCAATCTTACCCCAACATTCATTCCGCGAAGGGCCGCGCGACTCTACGAATGCCCCATGAATCAGAGATTTCGGGGTAAGCCTGTCTGAGGCGATAATCGTAGAGGTCACCGGTTAATTCTTTCATAAGCAAAACATCTTCGCTGGTGCTGTCAGCGGTGGCGTCGCAACCTATATAGGCAGTATCAGATGCAAAACCCTGGATATTGTTCGGGCCGAATTTGATCGGCGGTGTAGTGGCTGCAATATATTCGATGCCCTTCTTCCCGGTTCCAAAGGCACTGCGATCAGCCATGAACAGATTCTTGCGAACCGTGGCACTGCCAGAATTAATTTGTAAGCCGTAAGGCGAGTCAAAAGTATTGTATTCAACCAGCAGGCTGCCCTGCATGATTTTCAGCCCGGTTGCCAGAGGCGATACAAAAAGGTTGTCGGCAAATTCGATGATGCCGCCACTCTCATTTGAAATCAGCCCGACCTCTGTGTACTCGAGGAAGTTACAGGCAGTGATTTTCAGGCCATTATTGCTTTTTGAATTTATGCCAGTCTGCGGGTGAACGAAACTGCACGCGGTTACCAGCAGCGAACTGTTATTTGCCAGTTCCATACCGGCCGGGCATCTTCGGGTGGTGATGTTCTCAATTGTTGTAGAAACTGTGTTGTCACAGATCACACCGGTTGTACAGTTGGTGATCTCGATTCCGGAAAACTTGCCGGTGGACTTCTCAATATGCAGCCCACATACCGCATCAGAGATGGTTACATTGACCAGAGTGTTGGCTGCATCTATGGTCTTGTTGAATTTCAGACCCTGCCATAAAGCTTTCCCGGAGTTTATGCTGTTCGCGGCAAAAACGACCGGCAGCCCATTACCTGCTGAAGCCACAATCGCTCCAGCAATATTGAACTCAATCAGATTCGCATTACCGCTGCGCAGTCCGTCGGTTTCATTGATCAATATCTCAACGCCAGCATCGATGTTGAGTTTGCCCATTTCAGAGATGGTCATATCCCCGGCTACCACATAGGGGCTGTTGGCCCTGGTCCAGTATATTTCGCCCGTAATTGTTCCTGGTACCAGCATACTGGCCATGTTGTTATAACCGCTCTCGTTGCCGGCCTGGTCGATGGCGGTCACGCGATAAAAGTATTTTTTACCGGCCATCAGGCTATTATCAGTGTACCGTTCCTGGCCTCTCGAGATGAGGGTGTTACTGATTGCCTTGAAAACGCCGTTGGCCAGTTCGCTTCGATAGACCAGATAACCCTTAAGGTCGCTATCTGAACCCGCAGCCCAGAAAACTGTCAATTGCCCGGGCGTTCCAGACAGTGCCACTTCAACTCCGGATGGCGGTGCAGGCGGGGTCTTGTCTTCGAGAGTACTTGGCGTGTTAAAGTTCTGGCGGGTCGAAGTCTCTGCCGGCCTGCCTTCGCGATTAGCTACAATTTTGAAATAGTAGGTGCGGGCGGCGCTCAGGCCGGTTATTTTCAGGCTGTGCGTAGTGGCAAACACTCCGTCTTCTTCCCTGACTGTACGGCCCAGTGCTTCTGTTTCGCCATATTCGATCAGCCCATTGGTGTAGTCCGTGGTTTTCCAGGTTATCAATGCGTGTGTGGATGAGGTTTCGACAACTTTGATATCCAGATAGTTGAAGCTGGTGGTCTCAATTTTGACTTCACCGGCTGTAGTTGTCTGGCCTGAATAAATGGCCGCCGGAAATCTTGCGGTTTTGTAACCGTAAGCTTCAACATAAAATTCCTGGTCACCAAAACTGACGCCTTCAATATGATACAAGCCGCCTTCATCGGTCAGGCCCCAGCGGGTGCGGTCATAGGCCCAGGTAACCAGCGCGTCTGCTACCGGCTGACCGGCAACATTGATGATTTTGCCGCTGATTGAACCCTCACGGGGCGTGACACTGTTTCCTGAACAGCCGATCATCGTAAGAATAGTTGTCACAGCCATCAGTGCTGTCACTGCGAGAATGCTGTTGTGCTTCCAGAACTTCATGATTGACTGTCGCATGCTTCTTTTGCCTTTATTTAAGCCTGGACATGGCTTCCCGGGCGAAGCGCGAAATTTGTGTGTTGGCCGGGGCATTGTCAAATGCTCGTTTGTAGCAGGCTTTCGCTTCTCTGATCAGCTTTTTGTCTTCATAGGCCTGACCAAGATAGAACACGGCATAAGAGTCGCCCGGAGAAAGGTTGACGACTCTTACCAGCGCATCGATGGCAGAATCTACCGCCCGTTTGTCGAGATAGGCTACCCCAAGGTTATAAAGGGTGTAGGTATCTTCCGGGTTAATTTCGACGGCCCGCTGCAGAGAGACAATGGCTTCGTCGATCTGGCCCTGCTCGTAGAACGAAAGGCCGAGGTGCGAATGCGAATATGCGTCATCAGAGTCGAGTTCGATAGCCTGTGAAAAAGCCTTGATTGCCTGCGGAACCCGGCCGGTATTCTTGTAGAGAACCCCAAGGCTATACTGCGAAAATGCGTCTTCGGGATTCAAAAAGATAGCTTTTTTGAATGCCTGTTCTGCCAGTTCGCGGTTGCCAAGGCCACGGTAGATACTGCCGAGCAGATAGTGGGCGTAGAATTTATCATCATCGAGCCTGATGCTCATCATCACGCAGTTCAGAGCGTTCTCAAGCTGGTTAAGGCTTTTGTAGACTGCTCCCAGGGCCAGCAGCACCGCCGGATTGTCATCCTGAAATTTCAGCAGATCTTCAAACATTTCGCGGGCATCTTCCATCATGCCATTGTTTTTATAAATGAGGCCCAGAAGATAGCGACTCTCGGTATCGGCTGGGTTAAGCTTGATGGTGCGCTTGATCGAACTGATGGCTTCTTCAAGGCGCCCCTGGTTAAGGTAGGCTTTGCCGAGATGAAAAAATGCTTCCTGAAATTCTGGGTCAAGTTCAATGGTTTTGTGCCAGGAATTAATCGCCTGATCAGCTTTACCAACACTTTTATAGGCGATCCCCAGCTGCAAGTGCGCGTGCGAAAAGTCGGGGTCCAGCGCAATCGCCTTTTCCCATTCCCGGATCGCTTCGTCAACCAGGCCCTTTTCTCGATAGGCAAGGCCAAGGCGATAGTGCGCCCCGGCATTATCCGGGTTTATTGTCACTGAGCGCTTCCAGCGGGTCAGGTTCTGGTCATCAATACCCTTTAACCGGTAAATTACCTCAAGATTGTAGTTGGCAAAGCTGTCATAAGGGTTCAAGGCAATGACTTTGCGGAATTCGATGATCGCTTCGTCATACATTTCCTTGTTCTTGTAAGCCGACGCCAGCTTGTAATGCGCTTCGGCATTGTTGGGATTATTGGCGATCTCGGCTTTGAATTTCTCGACCATCATATCCATTTCGGTTTTGTTTTTGATGATCGAAACTGGCTTGATTACCTGTTCTGTGCCTGGCCGGCGGCGAAGGTCTCCGGCTTTGCGCCAGTGGTAAACCGCCTGTTCGCATTGCCCCTTCACGTCGTAGATTTCGCCCAGCACATCATGGGCACGACTCAATTTCTGGTCAAGAAACAGGCTGCGCTTGAGCTCACCGGTGGCTTCATCAAGCATGCCCCGGTCTTTGTATGCCAGGCCCAGATTGAAGTGCAGTTCAGCATCGTTTGGATTCAGGTTGTTCTCGAGCCTGAACATCTCAATGGCTTTTTGAACTTCACCCTTCTTGCGCATAACTATGCCGATATACAGGCGCAATTTCGGGTATTTCGGGTCGATCTTCAGCGCCTTGCGGAATTCTGCCAGCGCCGCGTCGTCCATACCCTGCTTGAGAAAGGCCTGCCCAAGGTAAACATTCGCTTCGATAAGCATCGGGTTGATCGAAAGAACCCGTTTGAATGATTCGACCGCTTCGTCATAAGACTGGGCGAAAAAATGACCCATGCCCAGATTTAAAAAGGCAAAGGCATTGTCAGGGTTGATCTTGATTGATTCACGCAGGTATCTGGTGGCTTCTTCGTAATTTTCCATGGCTACGAAACTGCGGCCAAGTTGACAAAGAGCGTAGGCGTCCTGTGGGTTCAGCAATACGGCTTTTTTGAACTCAACAATTGCTTTGCGGGGTTTGCCGATTTCAAGATAAACGGCACCGAGCGAAAAATGCGCGTACGCGTAGTCGCGGTTCAGATCAATAGCGTTTTTAAGCCTGACAATCGATTCGTCATAAAGCTTTTTAAGCTTATAAATCAGACCCAGTTGCAAGTGGGCAAAAGCAAAATCTGGCTTCAGCGAAATCGCCTTTTTAAAACGTATTATCGCTTCATCATACATGCCCTTGAGTTTGTAGATAACCCCAAGATTCGCGTAAGGAAAGGCATAACTGGTGTTGAACATGATCGCCTTTTTGAATTCGGTGATCGCTTCATTCAACATACCCTTGTTGCGATATGCAAGCCCAATAAAGTTATGGGCGTAGGCATCTTTGGGATTGATGGTTATCGCGTCTTTGAAGACATTGATGGCGCGGTCGGTTTCGCCTGACATTTCCAGCGCCCGGGCCAGCTGATAATAGGCAAAGAAGTCGCGTGGATTGGCGGCTATCCGCTTTTTGCAATCCTTGATTATCTGTTCATATTTCTTTTCTATCATTGCCAGCCTCCATCAATCATGGAATCCATTCCAGGGCCTTGAACATTTCAATTGTCTGGCCTCTGGCGAAACGAATAATGTCTTCTTTCATCGCCGGAAAAATTTCCCGGCCTGCAATTTCATCAGGCCCGAAAAAGTCATAGCCCTCAACACGCTCATCTTCACCAGTGGCGATGCTCGAAAAGTCAGGTTGCAGACCTTCGAACACCAGAAACTGTATGTGCCGGCCGGCCGCCGGGTTCATCGATTCACGAACAAACAGCAGTCTGAAACTGCCGACCCGCATGCGCAGTTCTTCATACAACTCGCGCCCAGCTGCGCTTTCAGCTGTCTCGAAAATGTCCTGGCCGCCCCCTGGAAGCAACCAGTATCGCCGGCCATTTTTAAGATGTCTGACAAAGCAAATCTTGCCGTCTTCCCTCTTAACGAGAACGGTTACGCGAATGCGAATCTGATTATTGACTGTTTCGGGCTGTTGCACACCTATTTAATCGGCAACTTGCCCCAAGGGTATGAACAAAAATTTCAGCGGTTCAGCGTTTCACAACTCGAAATCTTGATCGAGCTGAGGCGAAAAAGTTCTGTGGCTCTCTCTGAATCCTGTTTGCTGATAAAAATTGACCGCGTTGGTGCAAGCTCGTGTTCGGGGTTGAGCTTCTCAAGGTGGTAGTCAAAACCGTGGTTCTTGAGAATGTTCAAAGCTCTCAAAAGGTCGGCCGGGGTCACAAAATTGAAAACCTGGTATTCTTTCCGGGCGCCAGATTTCTGGTAGATGATCTCGTTCTCAAGAAACAGGCGGCGAATGCCTGGTATCTTTTCATGTTCGATCATTTCGTTGGCGCTGGTGAGAAAATAGCCGTTGGTGTGCAGCACATTCGCAAACCTTTCGGTCAACCGCGCCTTGTTTTCACTGTCAAAATAAATCATGGTGTTGCGGCAGAAGATTAAATCAAAAGTGCGGGCCGGCCAGCTATTTAACAGGTTGATGACTTCAAATTCAACGTATTTGCGATACTCTGACTTAACCTGCCACCGGTCACGCCCCAGTTCGTTAAAAAAACGGTGCAGGGTAGTATGATTGATCAGTCGAAGCTGATGCCCCTCGTAAACCCCTTCGCGTGCCGTTTTGACCGCTTCTGATGCGATGTCGCTGCCCAGCAGAAGCAAATTGAATTTTTCGGGGTCAGGCAAGACTTCGAGAAGCGTGAACAGAATCGAATAAAGCTCCGCACCCAACGAACAGCCGGCTGACCAGATGTTGAGGCGATTATCCTTGAATTTTGCTTTTTGTTGCAACAGATCTGGAAAAACATGATTTTTCAGAATAGAAAAATGCTCAGGGTGCCTGAAAAACCAGGTTTCGTTGGTGGTCAGATTGTTCAGCAGATCCATGCGTAGTTTCATGTCGCGCCTGGCCCGCAGAATGATATCTGAAAGGGTTCGACAGCTGAAGTCGGCAAGCAGCGGTTCCACCCGGTTTTCGACAAACGAATAACGCGCAGGCGGAAAGCTCAGGCCGTATTCGTGCGACAAAAATGAGCAGAAATCCTCGATTTCTTTGCCGCTGAACTTGTGTGCTGCCATCTTTTGTTTTTCGTTCCGTTAATTGTTTCGCATGCTGCGAGGAAAAACCCGCCCTGCTATAATCTGCCAGGTCGGGCGCATTTGACCGCGGATCTCATCGGCGCATTCCTGGCACACCAGACGTTCGCTGTTCTGATATTTCAGGTAGCTGACTTCAGGGATCCTGTATTCTTTGAATTTAAGGCAAAGGGGGCATCGATCTTCCATGACGTCTCCAGTGCGGGTATTCTAGCACAACAGGAACGCCTGTTCAAGCCCGTTCAGAATGATTCAAACTCCTCAGCGGTCGCCATGGTGTCTTTCCATGAAATGATGATGAACCCTGCCAGTTCGAATTTGCTCTCGGCCAGACCCAGCATTGGAAGCGTTTCATCATAAATCTTGCGGCGCGTCGGTGGCGTGTAGTCATGGTTGATAATTCTGTGCACCTTGAACAGGCGCAAATTCATTTCAGAGCCAAAGACCCGGTGGACAAAATGAGTTGTTTTTGAATGGTTGATGCCATAATCGTTTGTTCCGTTCAGGCCGATTTTGTTATAATATTTCTTCACGTCAGGCCCGGCATAAAAAACATTGTTCTGTTTGCCACATGATATAAACATGGCATTGCAGGTCATCTCAGGAAAATACAGGTAATCGCCGGCTGTGTCGGTCACCGAATCGGGGTCGACATCCAGACTCGGGTGATTGATATTGAATTTTTTGCGCAACCCGATCAGCAGCTGGTAGACGCCGTAAGTGCCAACCCCTGTCGCGTTAGTTTTTTTCGCGTCGGCACTCAGGGCGCCGCGTTCCCCTGAAGTGCCGCTTTCATAGTTGTCAGCGTAAGATTTCCAGACTTTCAGGCAGGCTTCGTCGAATTTTTTAAAATCGAATTTGCCAGAATTATCTTCGTGAGCTTGTTTAAGCTCAGTCTTCAAACTGGTGTGCGCCGCATCGTTGATCGGAAATTCTGTGAAAAATGAATCAAGATCAGCTTCGAATTCTTCGACGGTGGCCTTCGCTTCAATAACACCACTCTGATTGCGGGCCAGACAATTGCTCGCTGCCGTAGGTTCATCAGCTATCTTTTCGGCCAGCTTATACTTCATAAACGGAAAAATCTCATTTTCGAAACAGTCTACCGGGCTGCGATAATCATAGACTACCCGTTCACGGGCCACAACCGTTGCTGCAACATGGTTTTTGAATGCCGTTTTGTTGACGTCGTCTTTGAACATGGCCTTGATCGGGTCTGCGTAATCATCGGCGGTCAAGGCATTTTTGCCCGAAGGGTAATCCTGGGGGAACCCATAGAACCCCTCGACTGAGTTGCGGTCGCCGCGCTGGTTAAAATCGCCAGCGACAAAGATGTTTTTCGTGCTGACGATACTGACATCCTTGGGTGGGTTCCCTTTGATGACAATATCTTTATCAGCAAAAATAACCCCGTTTTCAGGCACATTTACCTTGCTTTCGCGTATATTGCTGCCGAAATCAAGGTAGGCAGCGTTGAGAAAATTGGCGCCATTTTCGGTCCATCCGCTGGGCATGCGGTATTTGACGCTGACCGAACTGTCGTTCGCTGCGATGTAGAGGCCTTTGCCAGATTTCGCTTCGGCCTTATAGTCGTCAAAACGCGGTTCACGAGGTGGAAGAGACATGCCGGATTCTTTATCCTTTATCCAGGGCTTCAAATTTTCGGGAAAGGCTGGAGTAGCTCCTTCAAGCTCTTTTGGATAGGCGCCATAGGGCTTGTCGGCGGGATTATCGTAGGTGCCATTTGTCGGAAAAGTTGTATTGGTGGGTATTGTTGTGTCGAGAGCCGGAACGCCTCGTCTCTCTCTGAAGTTGGCTTTGATCGGGCTGTAGATAAAAACACCGCCGCCACCGCTGATGATTGCGTTCATGTCATTGAGCGCCTGAGTGGTTCCAGGCGTCACATTAGTATGCTTGGACATGAGAATACGCCCTATTTCGATGCCCTTGTGCCCATAAAGATGCCCGGTCGAAAAGACGTTCGTATTGTCTTTGCCGGTCTGCCCGAACACCATCGACAAAAAGCCTCCGTCATACATGAGAAATTCGCGGGCGGGAAACCGTCGATTGATAACCGTATCAACGCGTCTGACCGTGGTGTCATAAATACCAAGCGATTCAATTCTTATGTAGCTCAGGCTCTCGTCGGTATTTTTAGTTTTCGGGTCATCTTTGTAAGGAATCACCCCGACCTTAACCCTGAATTTGCCATCGCCAAGCGAACCGCAAAAAGTGCCGGCAGTGGCTGCGTCAATTTTAAAGCCGTGAGCGGCTATCTCTTTTAATGTGGTTTTGCGAGGTTGTTCCCCTAGCCATTTAAAATCGTTCGACAATTTATGGGTGACAAAACTTGAATTATTGAAAAGTTCGCCTATAGCCAGCTCCAGGCCGGCTTCAGCGATGGCGAGTGCTTTGACCCGGCGGCTTTCCTGTATGGTCGTCTGCATGCGGTATGAAGAAAACGTGTGAACCGCAGCGATGATAATCATCAGAACGATGCCCATACCGACGGCAGTTATGATTGCAGAACCTTGACGGCAGCGGGTTAAGTTTTTCATTCCGGGCTTGCCCCCCTTTCTTTGACCGTAATTACAATTTCATTGGTGTATTTTCCGGCGTCTTGCCCTTCTTCTTTGCGGGCCAGCTTCAGCTTTATATAGACATTGCCGCTTCTCGAGGCATCAGGGTCTTTTACGCGATAAAAAATGCACTCTTTGATGCCCTTCAAAACAGGATAAACCGTCATTTCGGAATCAACCTTGTTCTTTTTATTGTCGTAGGGAGTCATTTCACGGCAGAGCACCCATGGGCTGCCGGGATCTTCGTCGTCGTCTTTTTCGATGTAGTATCTGACCTCATGTTGCACGTAGTTGACTTCGCCGGCGGGAAGATCCATGGGGTCTTTTGAAAAGTCATAGAGCACCTTGGTGAACTTCAGCTGATTCACCGCATCTTCGGTCTTCAGCCCGGCGACTGCCGTCTGCAAAACAGCGGGAGGGAAATTGTCATAAATAAAATTGGATTCACGAACATCGTCGGTAATTTTCAGCAGAGTGCGGTCGAGGTCATCATTGATGGTGTGATTGGCAAGAATCTCACGGGCCTGACGCTGACTGCCTGAATAGACCTGCCAGAGGGCGGTTAGGATGAGCGTCAGAATCACCAGGCCCATCATGAGCTCGACAATGGTCGTTCCTCTTTTTATACCTCTCTGCATACTTATTCCCTTTGGGCGATAGCGGTAGAGATGTCGAGGCGGTGGTCACGGGTGTCTTTGCCAAGATAAGTGATCGAAAATTTGAAAAGATAGACAGTCGGTGCAGGGTTACCGGTGGCGAATTGGTTTGGAACCGGGTCTATAAACGTCTTGTCCGGGTCGATTTTGTATTCGATGCCGTTTATTACTTGTTTTCGCAGCTCGTCATCATTTTTGAGCCGCCATTCAAAGGTTTTTTTCTGCTCGGCGGGTTTTGAGGCATATTGATCGGCTTCGATCATGTCAAAGCGGTATGAGCGGCAGGTTTCTTGAATTTTCTGGGCGACGAAAGCCGCCTGTGAGTGGTCGCGGGTTGCCGTGACTGTTTTTGTCTGGCTGATGATGACATTTAATGATGGTACCACAATCAGGGCCAGAAGAATGACCCCGATCATAATTTCTATCATCGACATGCCGTTCCGTGGGTTGTGCATATTACTCCGGATAAATCAGAAACTCTTTTCGCTTGTTGATAAAATCTTTGAGACTGGCCTGAATTGAAGTATGAACCTGCATCAGCGTCTGGCCACCCAGAATGCCGTTGCGCACGCGACTGCTGCCAAGCAACGTATCGAGAGCCTCGGCGGCGGCCGGGTTGGTGAGCGGAATGCGGTCGGGATAAATTTCGTAAAGAGACCTGAGAATGGCCGTACCCGCTATAAAAGGATCGAACGTCAGCGGGTCGGTAATTACGATTTCAATGCCCTGGCATTTTTTCTGGGCAAAAAGGCCATAATAAGGCTTCTCTGAAGCGCTTATAAACCTGACCCCGGCCAGTTTATGCCGCTCAAGCTTTTGAGCAAGAACCTCGCCGTCAAGCCATGGGGCAAGAATGTAATGAAATGGCCGGTTGGTGCCAACTCCGGTCGAAAAAACCCCCATTTCACCAAGAAATCCAGTTACCGCGTAATACATTGGCGAATCAGCCTCGGGGATATGATCTGAGGGTGGAACCCAGTGCAGCCCTGTGTCACGGTATGACATGCCGCGAGAATAACCTTCCATGCCAACTACGGTCAGATTGGCGCCCAGACCGAAGACCTTGTTAAAATAGAGTGCCAGTTCGCCGATGGTGAGGCCATAAATGAGCGGCACCGGATAAACACCAAACCGGCTGCGCAAAGCAACCTCGAGAACCGGGCCCGACATGGTATTTGCATTGATCGGATTCGGCCGGTCGAGAACCAGAACCGGTATGGAAGCCTCGCGAGCCAGGTCAAGCAACTGGGCCATGATGGTTACATACTTGAAATATCGGATGCCGATATCCTGAAAGTCAATCACCAGAAGATCTACCCCGGCCATATCATTTAACGACGGGCGGTGCAATGGGTCAGTTATTTCAATGACCCGCGCATTGGTCAACGCATCGAATCGGGTTTCTGGGTTGCTGCCGGGGATGGTTTCACGAAAATAACTGTCACCAGTGATAATCAATTTGATACTAGCAGCTTTCGCCAGCCGGTCAATGCTGTGGGTCATGGTGAGATCGACCGCCGTCTTCGCCGTCAATAAAGCCAGTTGCTTGCCTCTCACCATTTCGGGGTGCTGACGTGCCACAACCTCAATACCGGTCTTAACCCTGGCGGCTTCAATGGCTACAGGGCATAACAAAATCATGGGGAGCAAGAATGCAATCCCCACTGATAGAAGGCGATTTGATAACTTCATAATTTTATCTTACTGCAATACCTGCGCTCTATCAACCAGAATACTGAGAGTGTCTCAGCTGCCGATTGAATTCATCTACATTACCTCTTGATTATACCCTATCACCTCAAATACGAACACTGGCAATGTTTTGTTGCGAAAATGCACTGCACACAAGAATCCTTAAGCCGAAATTTTGCAATTGAACCAGCTCAGTCTGATTTCCACAGCTCGAAACAAGAACAGTTTTTAACTGCTGAACAGGTAAAAAATCTGAACGACCAAACAAGAATAGTTGCTCAATTTTGTTGACGCTGCATTCAATAAAAAATAAAAAAATTGCATTTCTGATGTATAATTGTTCCGAAAACGTGATGCGCAGGAGTCTATATGATTAGGGAGCCGATCGTTGCCGGCCGGTTTTATGAAGTCGATCCGGCCTGCCTAAAACAGCAGATTGAAAGCTGCATAAAACACCCTCTCGGCCCTGGAATCACAAGCCCATCTGTTCATGGTCGTCTGCTGGCCATGGTTGTACCCCATGCCGGTTTCGTCTTCAGTGGCCCGGTGGCCGCGCATGGGTTTGCCCGTCTGGCACTCGAAACGCCAGTTCCAGACACAATTATTCTGCTGGGGCCAAAGCATACCCGCTATGGCGAAAGTTTTTCGGTCAGCGCAGCCTCAGCCTGGAATACCCCCCTCGGCGCTCTTGAAGTCGATTCTGAGCTGCGCGACCGTGTTCTTGCCAGCGTCAGTATGCTTCGCCCTGATAACGAAGCCCACGCCATGGAACATTCACTTGAGGTTGAGCTGCCTTTTATTCAGTATCATCTCAAAAACAAACCGCGTATTCTGCCCATAGCCCTGCATTACGCACCATACAAAACCATCGCAGCTTTTGCCGACGAACTCAGACTGGTCATCGAAGCCGAAACGAAACGCAACATTCTGCTGCTTGCCAGTTCTGATTTTTCACACGATACGCCTCGCTCCGATGCCTACAAACTTGATCGCCAGGTTATAGACCGCATTCTCGCACTCGATGCCGAAGGTTTTTATGATCTCATCGTCGAAGAAGACCGATCTGTATGCGGGGTAATGCCAATAACCGCTCTGTTGAATATTCTTTCCGGGCAAAAAATTCATGCAAGTCTTCTAAAATACGCTACTTCCATGGATGTAATGCGCCATGACCGCGGAGTTGGTTATGCTTCCCTGATTTTTGAAAAGGCGTAACCAGCAATGAGTCCATTTGAAATCGGTATTCTGGCCGGAATGATCTGGGCCTTCGCCCTCATCGTCTGGACCTTGACCGAGATAACCAGCGGCGAGCCAAGCCCCTGGCTGATGCTGGTTGCCTATATTTACGAAGGGTTTAATTTTACCCCGCTCGGCATCCTCAAAGGCGCGGCCTGGGCTTTTGCCGATGGCTTTATTTCCGGCTATGTCATTAGTTTCATAGCCCAGTGGTTCATTGGCTAAAAAGAGATGCTCCCCGCAACTTCCAGACGCCGTTCACGGTAGTATTCATATAGGCGGTCGCCGAATGACGCAAAAATATTGCCCTCCGGAAACCGGTAATTGACATAAACCGTGGCCCCCGCACCAGTTTCGTCAGTGGTCGGCCCCTGGCCCATCTTGTAACGACTGCTTATATAGCTGGTATCGACTCCCCACCACCATTTTGGCCCCACTGACCGTTCCCAGGCCAGCGCGAATTCGCCACCTTTGTGGTCAGACGGCGACCAGTAGTTCAGAAGATTGCCTGACTGGTCGCTCTGATTAGCGAAACTGGTCTGATAAAAACGCAGCGTCGCGGTCAACAACGGGCTGTTCCGGTAAAATACCGCATGAATCAGTTCACTGTCGTAACGACGCCGTGAATTGCCATCGGAAAGCTCACCCATTGTTACCGTCTGCACGGCCCTTGTGCGTTGATGCAGGTCGCCATAAAAACTTATGCCCGTGGTATCTTCGTGATAGCGGTTCTGGATGGTGAACAAATTGTCTTTGTAGGCGCTTCGGGTGCTTCTGAGTGCTAATTTCAGGTTGTCTGTGCCACTGATTCCCTGAATAGAATAAGCACCGATACTCTCACCCCCCGGAAAAATCTCGGGTGCAAATGACAGCTGAAAGCTCGTCAGATCGTCTGCCTTGTAATTAAGAGTGCTGCTGAAGACCCGCGTGTTGACGCTCTGGTTGTTTTCTTCGTGTGACCAGTTCTCAAAGCGGTAGCGGCCGCTCAACTTCGGGTAAGTGTCAGATGGAAAATACCCGTCAATCGAAGTGACAATCTCAAGCAGGTCTTTGTTGTCCTCTCTGATGCTCAACCCGATCGAGCCCTCTCGTTGCAGTTCGCGACGATAAACATCGAGCTGCGCTCTTGTGTAATCCGAAAGAGGGTGTGATTTGTGAATCGCATCCATGCGATCACGTGCCAGATTGAATTCCCCAAGATGGTAATGAACCATGACCATGCCATTGGTAGCCTTTAGATTGCCAGGCGACATCTCAAGGGCCATTTCATAAAATCGCTGTGCTTCCTGAAGCTTGCCTTGCGAAAGCCTCAGATCACCGAGTTCCAGGTAGGCCTCAAGGCGAGAAGGCTCCCGGGTAAGCTTTTCAATCGCCAGGTCACGTTCAACTTCCTGAATGTTTCGCAGTTCGCGGGTCAGCGCGTCCGGGCTGTCGGTTCCGGGGATGAGCGTATCAAATGGTTGCGCAGACAAACCGACCGCAACCATAAAGAGGCCAGACAGCATAATAATTCGTAGAATTTTAAACATTCTTCAGAATTATCGGCATACTGGCCAATCTTTTCAAATAAAAAAGGCTGCTCCGTGGAGCAGCCTTCTTATGAGCGGAAAATTATTCGCGTTCTGGTTCGGCTTCGGGAGCGTTATCTTTGGCCGGTTCTTCGGTGCCGCTGGCGGCTGGTTCTTCAACTGCTGCCGGGGCTGCTTCGTCAACGCCGCCCTTTTCTTTCATTTCTTTGACTCTCTGTTCCATTTTGGCCTTGATTTCTTCAAGCTTGGCTTTTGGAACATTGAGGTTGATCTGAACGGTGGTTTCATTGGCGGTCAGCTTGATCATGTTCATGACTTCAGCTGCTTCGGGAGCCTGAGCGGCAAACATCTTGAGCATGGCAAGGAAACCGTTGAGAGCGGTCATAACGCCTTCGACATTTTCTTTCTTGTCGACTTCGCTGTTGAAATTGAAAACGATGTTTTCGCCATGGGTAAAACCGAAGAAGAAATAATTCAGGGCGGCCAGTGGGGCTGCCTGAGGATTCTGTTTTACTTTTTCCTTGAGGTCGGCGGGAATAAGGCCAGCGCCGCTGATAGTGGCCTGGGCATCAAGTTTCTGAAGGATTGCGAAGAAATCTTTTCTTTCGGTTACTGCTTTGCCTTTGCCAAGTTTGATGTTTTTAACGGCAGTAACACCAGGTTCGGCGCCTACAACGGCAGTGCCGGCATCAAGAAACAGGCCAATGCCGTCTTTTTTGTTCTTCGGAACAATTGCGTCAAAACCATCGATTTTGCTGATTTCAACATCTTTAGCGGCTTCTTTGTCGCCTTTGATGGCTTCAAGGATTTTGGCGGGGTCAAATTTGCCTTCGATGATGGCGCCGGCCATCTGAGCGGCGTTGGTCGGGTCAACCTTGCCAGAAGTGAAAACTACAAACTGGGTGAGGCCTTCCATCGGGTTGAAACCGGTTTTGCCCATGAATTCTTCATAAGCTTTTTTCTGGTCGGGGTTCTTGGCAAGGTTTTCTTCAAAAGCCTTTTTGATTTCGGGTGTAGAGAGAAATTTCGCAACATTTACCTGGAATACAAAATCTGCTTCCTGGGGGATAAGCTGCATCAGATCAGCGGAAAAAACCGCTGAACCGGTGAAGGAAATCAACAGGACAGCTACAAGTAACAGCTTTTTAAACATATCTAACTCCTCATTTTTTCTGTTTGAAACAAAATTCTATAAAACCATGTCGCATAATATCCCCGCCTCAAAATATTGTCAAGCGCCGTACTCTCCCCGAAAAATAGCGTTGCTATTTTTTGAGGAACGGGTTTTGGAGTTTTCGGCCT
>DAOPYA010000031.1:0-45457 GCA_035352635.1 Candidatus Rifleibacterium sp. | reverse complement strand
TAGCGGCATCGTTTGCAGGGAACTATGGGATGCTCGACAAGCGTCGCTTATGCAATCGCCTGACCTGCCGAAACTTGCATCTAGAGAAAGTTAAGTAAGCGTTTGCCCTGATAGGGGTTCGGGCGCGGGGTTCTGGAAATAAAAAAATTTTGAACCATGAAACAGATAATCAGACTGATTCAACGGCCCGGTACATCATGGCTGATGACAAACTTGCAGAAAATATCCTGAATTTCAGAGATCAATAAATAGAGTTCTGCAAACTCGTGGTGCTTGATTTAATTGTCTGAACGTGCTAAGATTTGCGCTCGACCTGCAAAAGCTTAGATTGAAAGGAAAGCAACAAAAGCCGCGGTAGAGCGGAGTTTGTCGTTTTCTTGTATCACAGGAGAAAGAACTGCAATGAATGAATCAGTTGAGCACATAACAACTGAGGTTCGGCGATTTGTTGAATCGTCTTTTTCCTATGAGGTCTATGACGTCACCTTCAAACAGGTGAACCATCGAATGGTGCTTGAGATAGCTATCGACAGCCCCGACGGTGTGACGGTCGAAGACTGCGAGAAGGTTTCGCGTGGGCTCAGTGACTATCTTGATGAAACAAACCTGATACATCAGGCTTATACCCTCGAGGTATCATCGCCCGGAGTAGAGCGAATCTTCAAGCGCCTGGTTGATTATGAGCGTCATGTGGGCAAGCTGGTCAAATGGACGCTTTATGATGAGGAGAAGGGTCGGAAAGAGGTTTTCCGGGCGCGACTGACCGAGTTCTCACCAGAGAAAATCACAGTTCGTTCCGAAAAAGGGCTCCGCGAATTCCCGTTGAAGTTTGTCAAAGAAGCCCAGGCAGTGTTTGAGTTTCCGGCAAAATTGCAGCGTGAATAACGGGGGGAGGTTATTATGACGAAGTTCAGTCTTATAGATGCATTAAAAGAAGTAATTGGTGAAAAGAACCTGCCGATGGAGGTTCTGGTCAATGCTATTGAAGAAGCTCTGGTAGTTGCTTATCGCAAGAATTTCGATTCTGAAGAAGATGTTAAGGTAACTCTCGACCAGAAGACCGGTGATTTCAAGGTAATTTCGCGACGACTGGTGGTCGAAGGTGACGAACTCGACGAACCTGACCGTCAATATACCCTTGAAGAAGCCCAGGAAATCGACCCCGATGCCAAGGCAGGCGACACCGTTGAAGAAGATGTCACCCCACCCGCGTTCGGCCGCATTGCCGCGCAGACAGCGAGACAGGTTGTCAGTCAGAAGCTGAAAGAAGCTGAGCGTGGCATTATCTATGAAGAATATCACAACAAGGTCGGCCAGATTCTGACCGGCAAGGTTCAGCGCGTCGAGAAGCAGCATATTTACGTTGAATTTGCCAAGGCCGAAGCCGTTCTGCCACCGAAAGAGCAGATTCCCCATGAAGTATTCAGAACCAACGACCGCATCAAATGTTATATACAGGAAGTCAAACCGACTCCCAAGGGGCCGCAGATTATTCTGTCGCGCAGCTCCTCAAAGTTTGTAGAACTGCTTTTCCGTCAGGCAGTACCAGAAATTGGTGACGGCATTGTCGAAATAAAATCTTCGTCACGCGAAGCTGGTCTAAGAGTAAAAATCTCGGTGGCCACTTCCGATTCGAAGATCGACCCGGTCGGTTCATGCGTAGGCCTTAAGGGCAGCCGCATCAAAGGCGTTGTTGACGAACTGAATGGCGAAAAAATCGACATAGTTCGTTACAGCGACAACCCGGCTGAATATGTCATTAACGCTCTCAGCCCGGCCAAAGTTCAGTCGGTGCAGGTCTCTGAAGACAAGCGATCAGCACTGGCGATTGTTGCCCAGGGCCAGTTATCACTGGCGATCGGCAAGGAAGGGCAGAATGTTAAACTCGCATCAAAACTAACCGGTATCAAAATTGATATCAAAACTGAAAAAGACATCGAAGACATGGCTTCTCACAGGAACACCGAAGAATGACAGCGTGGAGGTAACGGATGGGTATAAGATTACACGAAGCAAGTAAAAAGTATAATTTAAGCAACAAAGACATGGCAGATCTCTTGGCCAACCTTGGCTACAAAGGTAAGACCAACCCCCTCGCAGGCTTACCCGACGAGATGCTCGACATTCTCGAGAAGCATTTTGCCACCCCGAAAAGCGGTCAACCAGCTAAGCCTGTAGTGACTGCCACTCCGCAACCTCAGCCGGCTGCCAGACCGAAGACAGATTTACCCAGACCGGCAGTTCAGGCTGTAGCTCAGCCTGCTCCGAAACCTGTGGTTGCCACGCCTGTCGCTGCCGTATCTCAAGCTGTCAATGTCGAGAAGAACGCTGTCATCGATAAAAAAAGCCACGACGACCGACTCGAAAAAGAAAAGCTCGAAAAAAAGAAAATTGGCCCTAAGCCCGTACGCATCGAGGAAGAAGAAGAAGTTGAAGTCAACAAGCAGATAACCATTATCAAAACTGCTTCTCCGAAAAAGGAGACTCAAGCCCCAATCAAGAAAAAGAGCGTTAAGAACAAAACCAAACGCGCTCATTTTTCCAAGAAGGTTCAAGCCGAAATGCGTGAAGCTGAGCGTCAGACCGAAGCAATTCTGGATCGCACCGGAAAAGCTGAAAATTTAGAAGAAGATCCAGATTCGCTGCCAAAAGTTCTGGTTCCGACTGACATTACCGTCAGTCAGCTGGCAAAATACCTTGAAATTGATGCGGTAAATGTCGTTAAAAAGCTTTTCAGCCTTGGAGTCATGGCCAGTCTGAATCAGCGCCTTGAACTCGAACAGATGCAGCTGATCGGCCAGGAATTCGGCAAAGAAGTCGTTTTTACCGAGAATGTTTTTGAAATTGAAGACACACCTGATTTAGAGGGTGACCTGCGCACCAGACCACCGGTCGTGACGATCATGGGTCATGTTGACCATGGCAAAACCTCTCTGATAGACTACATCCGCAAGGCTCACGTAGCCGACAAGGAAGTAGGCGGGATTACCCAGCACATCGGCGCTTACCAGGTCAAGCTTAACACGGGCACAATTACCTTTATCGATACCCCCGGCCACGAAGCCTTCACGGCCATGCGTGCCCAGGGAGCCCTGGTCACCGACATCGCCATTCTGGTTGTTGCCGCCGACGATGGCGTGCAGCCCCAGACTATCGAAGCCATTCATCATGCCCAGGCCGCTGGTGTTCCGATTATCGTTGCCATCAACAAGATCGACAAACCCGAAGCCAATATCGACAGAGTCAAACAGCAGTTGATGCCCTACAACCTCGTCTCAGACGATTGGGGCGGTCAGACGACCATGGTGCCCGTTTCTGCAAAAGCCGGCACTAATGTCAGCGATCTGCTCGAAATGATTCTTCTTCAGGCCGAAATGATGGATCTGAAGGCTAACCCGCTAAAAGCCGGGATCGGCACCATTATCGAAGCCCGACTCGACAAGGGTATGGGGCCTATGGCCACTGTTCTCGTGCAGAATGGCCGTCTGCAGATGAGCGACCATATCATCTGCGGCAGCAGTTTCGGGCGCGTAAAAGCTCTTGTAAATGATGCCGGTGGTCGGGTTAAAGAAGCTGGCCCCGCTTTCCCGGTCGTTGTTCTTGGTTTGAACGATGTTCCGAGAGTCGGTGACAAGATGGCAGTCGTAGAAAGCGCCAAGTTCGCCCGCTATGTTGGCGAACTGCGCCAGAAGAAAGCCCGCGAAGAACGACTTTCACGCGAAAACCGCATCAAGCTCGCTGACCTGTTCAAACAGGTTACCGAAGGCCAGGCCAAAGAACTCAATATCATTATCAAAGCCGACGTGCAGGGGTCTTCCGGGGCGATGAAAGACGCTCTCGAACGACTGAGCACTGATGAAGTCAAAGTTAACGTCATTCATACCGGGGTCGGTGGCATCACCGAAGCCGATGTGAACCTGGCTTCTGCCAGTAATGCCATCATCATCGGTTTTCATGTCAGACCAATGCCGAATGTCGAAGACGCGGCCAAAGCCGAAGACGTCGAAATCAAAGTTTTCAGAATTATTTACGATGCCATTGATGCGGTTAAACTCGCACTTAAAGGCATGTATGAACCTGAATACGAAGAAGAAATCCTCGGTCGCGCCGAAGTTCGCAAAGTCTACAAGGTTTCCGGCGTTGGAGTCATCTGCGGCTCATACGTAACCTCCGGCAGTGTGACCCGCAACACTTCGGTGCGCATTATCCGCGACGGCGTCGAAATCTTCGAAGGCAAAACCAGTTCTGTGAAGCGTTTTAAAGACGACGTCAGAGAAGTTCATGCCGGCTATGAATGCGGTATTGGCGTCGAAAATTACAACGATATCAAAGACAATGACATTCTCGAGTTCTTCAGATTGAAAGAAATCGAAAGAGTCATCTGATCAGGTAGAAGCAGATGTTAGTAGCAATCGGCACTTTTGAAATGCATTTTCCCGAGGTTCATAGCCTCAAAGAAAAGCGACAGATTCTCAGAAGCCTGATTGATCGTGTCAAGGCAAAATTCAATGCCTCGATTGCCGAAGTTGCCAACAATGATCTCTGGCAACGCGGCACCGTTGGTGTTGCCATGGTTGCCAATGACCGTCTGCTGCTGCAGCAGATGGCACAAAAAATCGACGAGATTCTTGCCGACCACAGTTCAGTGCAGATCGTCGATACCTATTGGGATTACGTATGACAAGAAGACAGGAACGGGTTAACTCATTGATGTTGCGCGAGCTTTCTGAGCTCATAAACCGCCGGGTCCAGGACCCTCGGGTCAGAGGTGTGCATATCGTCAATGTTGATATCAGCCCTGATTTTCATCTGGCCAGGGTAATGTACAGCTTTTTAAACGAAAGCGGCACAGTCAAACCTGAAGATGTCCAGAACGGGCTTGACTCGGCCAAGGCCTTTCTTCGCCGCGAACTCAAGAAGGACATCGAATTGAGGGTAGTGCCAGAACTTGCCTTCTTTTATGACCCATCAATACAGCACGGCGACCATATTCTTGAACTGCTGCGCAATATCAAGCCCTCCGAATGAACACCTAAGGATGCACACCAATGAACGTTTCATGGCCCAGCCCTGCCTACGACCGACAAATTGATCTGATTTGCGAAAAGCTTGAAAAGGCCAGAAACGTTTTCTGTATCGCACACCCATACTCTGACGGAGACGCCCTTGGTTCGCAGCTGGCTCTCTATCAGTGGTGCCGTACCGCAGGCAAGAACTGCGTGGTGCTCAATTTCGACCCGTTGGCCGAGCAGATTTCATGGTTACGCGGTGCTGAGGTGTGCCAGAATTATCTGCCCGAGAATATAGAATTCGACCTCGGTTTTCTGATGGAAACCACTGAAGCCAGGCGAATGGGTGATCGGGTTGAATTTTTCAAGCGGGCGGCCACCACGGTTCATCTCGACCACCATATCGGGGTCACCGGTCTCGGCACCATTAACATTCTCGAAGAGAAGGCCTCTTCGACCTGCGAGATTCTCTATAACATTCTTGAGCGCACCGGCATTGAACTAAGCCACGCGTGCCGCGAGGCTCTTTATGTTGGCATCATGACCGACACCGGCAATTTTCGCTTTAACAATTCGACCCCCCGATCGCACGAGGTAGCAGCGCGTCTGATCGGCAATGACCTGGTTGTTGATGATATTTACAAACTTGTCTACGAGAACACTAATTATCATCGGGTTGTCATTCATGGCACCGTTATGGCCCGCGCCCGCAGCTACAACGACGGGAAAGTTGTTGCCAGCTGGCTGACCCTCGATGATTTTTCGAGAGTCGGGGCTTCTGAAGTTGACGCCGATGGAGCAATCCGGAATCTCAGCTGCATCAGGGGCATTGAGGCGGCACTGCTGTTCAAGGAAGTAGAGGGTGGCAAGGTTAAGGTGAGCTTCAGATCGACCGGTCGGGTCGATGTCATGGAGGTCAGCCGCAAGTTTAATGGCGGCGGGCACCGCATGGCATCAGGCGCCCAGGTTGATGGCAATCTTGAAGAAGTCATTCAGGCGGTCGTTTCTGCCGTTACCGAGGCCCTGCCGGCCGGAGCAACCCTCAATGTCTGATGGTTGCCTTGTCGTCTGCAAACCGCGCGGCGGTTCTTCGCACGATGTCATTGACAGGTTACGCCGCGTTTACAAGCTGAAGTGCGGTCATGCCGGCACTCTCGACCCCATGGCTCAGGGTGTGTTGCTTGTTTTTACAGGCAAAGCACTGAAGCTGATCAATTTTATTCCGGCCGAACATCTTGATAAGACTTATCTGATGCGGGTTACCCTTGGAGCCACCACCGACAGCTACGACGCTACCGGAAATTTTCTTACCCGCTGCGACTATCTGCCCGACTTCAGCAACGAACAGCTGATGAACGCACTTCGCAGTCTGGTTGGCAGCTACGATCAGTCACCACCAGCTTTTTCTGCAATCAAGGTCGGCGGCAAACGAGCCTATGCGCTTGCCCGGGCCGGCGAAGAAGTTAAGCTTGCCAGTCGCCCGGTGCATGTCACTTCAATAAGACTGGTTACTGATTATTGCAGTAACGGCCAGCGGCACCTCGTCATGCGAGTTCACTGTTCACGCGGCACCTATGTGCGCTCTATAGCTCATGATCTCGGTCAGAAACTCGGGTGCGGCGGCTACCTTTCTTATCTGCTGCGCGAAAGGGTTGGCCAATGGGCCTTTACCCAGGCCATGCCATTCTGGAAAATTGAAAAGGGCATGCAGTTCACAGACACGCCTTCTTTCGTGCCATTCGAGAACATTCTGCCGTTTCCGAGGCTGAAAGTTGGCCCTGAAGGTCAGGCCCGCATCAAAAACGGCCAACCGCTCGCCCGTCGTGATATTCTGAGTATCGAAACCGAAAACCCTGAAAGCGCCGATACGTTTCAGATTTTCACCCCTGATGGTCGTCTGATTGCCATTTACAGCACCAAAAAAGAGCAGGAAGACAGTCAGAAGGCGGGGCTAAAGTTGTATCCTGTGAGGGTATTTGCCGAGAATGAAGCTTAAGAATCTGCTGACCGGCGACCCGGGCATCGGGCCATGCGTTCTGGGAATCGGGACCTTTGATGGCGTTCATCTCGGTCACCGCCAGTTGATCACTGAAATAATCAGCACTGCCCGCGAACTGAACCTGCCGGCAGTTATTTTTACCTTTGACCATTCGCCCCGAAAATTTCTTTCGCCTGAGATTTTTAAAGGCTATCTGACAACCCCCGAAGAAAAATTCAGTCTTCTGATTGGCACTGGTGTTGATCACGTGGTGTTTCGACCATTTGACGAGGCTTTTGCCGCAGTTTCGCACGAAGAATTCGTTAACAAAGTGCTCGTGCAGCAGTTACAGGCTATGGTCACGTTTGTCGGCTTCAACTTCTGCTTTGGCGCCCGAAGAGTCGGAACCGCCGAAATGCTTGCCCACGCTCTCGCAGCCCAGGGGCGCAACTGCCAGATTATTGAACCGGTTAAGGTTGGCTACGAAGTTGTTTCCAGCTCGATTATTCGTGATGCCGTTGCGGCCGGAGATTTTGCCCGGGCCAACCGGTTTCTTGGGCGAGAAGCGAGCTTTTCAGGCGAAGTGGTGCATGGCGACCACCGGGGCCGCATCATGGGGTTTCCTACCGCCAACCTGAAACTTGAAACAAGCCAGAAGATACTGCCGCCCAATGGTGTCTATGCCTGCTATGCCGATACCCCGTCGGGTTCGTTTCCGGCGATTGTAAATATCGGGGTCAGGCCTACTTTCGAACGCAGCAATCACCTGCTTGAAGCCCATCTGCTGGCATTCAACGGTGATTTATACCACCGCACCATCCGCATTCGTTTTGTGCAGAGAATCCGTGAAGAAAAGCGCTTTCCCGACATGCAATCGCTTATCGATCAGATTAGTCGCGATCTTGCCACTCTGCAGAATATTATTCCGTAACAGCAGATTTTTTGAGGCAATCGACTCGTGCAACCTGGCAGAGCAGTTCATCACGCTCGTTACCACCACGGCTGCACCAGGCCCGGGTTATTGCGGCAATTTTGCCGGCATTAATTCCGGCAGTCATATTGATATGAGTACCTTCAGGAATACGCACCAGAGCTTTGCTCTTTGAATTGACGGCGTGATAGCCGACCTCAACGGTCTCTACGGGCGCAACCCGGTCATGGCTGCCATAAATAAGACATACCGGGGCGGTGATCTGCGAAAACTTCTGCAGATAATCGACAGTGCCGGTGCGATCGGTGAACTTGCGGGTCTTGGCCCAGGTGAGCGCCTGCAAAAAAGTTTCAACAGGCACATTGACGCAGGCTGTCTTGATGAGTTCCCGAAAAAGATTCAGGTCAAAAGCACTGGTAGACGGCACGGTTGCCGCCATCAGAGAGCAGAGAATCCGGCCAAGCAATCGAATCGGCACAGTGCGATAGCCGGTGAGCGAAGAAATTCGCACCCAGGTGCGCATCAGCGGCGGGTAAAGCGGGATCATGCCGAAACTGAAGGGCGACGCTGCGGTCACCACTGCCGGGGCGTCAATGACACCGGTAGCCTGCGCTGCCATTGCCAGCATTCCGCCCATACTGTAGCCAAGAACGCAGGGTTTTTCGCCGGTTTCGTCGCATATCTGCTGCCAGATCAGCGGCATATCGTGTTCGAGGTGAAAATCAAAATCCCAGGACTCGTTACGATGCTCTTTAACCGGGTAACTGACCGGATAAATGGCAAAATGTTCGCTGAGATGCATGCCAAGCCCATAGGGTGCGGCAAACAGGTTGGCGTTGTTGCAAATGCCGTGCAAAAGCAATAAAGGTGGTTTTTTCATGGCAGATCATCCAGATCGGCAAGATTTGGCCCTGATGAAACATCGCAGACAAGCGGCACATTCAAGGTTACACAGGTTTCCATGATACGCTTCAATTCAGGGGCCACGTCGGCGAGTTCGCCTTTGGGCACCGAGAAGACCAGTTCATCATGAATCTGAAGAATCAGGCGGGTCTGAAAGCCATTTTCGCAGAGCCAGCGCGAGGTATCGAGCATGGCCTTCTTGACCAGATCAGCTGCCGAACCCTGCAGGCGGGTGTTTTTGGCGATGCGTTCAGCGCCGCTGCGCAACTGAAACTTGCTTGAATTGATATCGGGAAGGTGTCTGACGCGCCCCAGCAAAGTCTCGACTTCGCCCTTCTGCCTGGCTTCGACGAGAACCTGCTCGAAAAATTCATTGACATGCGCAAAGCCGTTATAGAATGCATCAATGTATTCTTTAGCCTGGGGGCGGCTGATGGCGAGATCTTCAGACAGCCCGTGCGCCGATATTCCGTAAATAATGCCGAAATTCACGGTTTTGCCGACATTGCGTTCAGCGGCAGTGACATCTTCGGGGGCTTTCTTAAATATGCGGCCGGCACTGATGGCATGAATGTCGATACCCAGGCGGTAAGCCTCGACCAGGCCCGGGTCTTGTGAAAAATGCGCCAGCAGGCGCAGTTCAATCTGTGAATAGTCGATCGAAACAAACAGATCGCCTTGACGCGGTGGAATAAAAGCGCGGCGAATCTTGCGGCCCCACTCTGTTTTGATGGGGATATTCTGCATGTTAGGGTTAGAACTCGACAAACGGCCGGTGGCGGTCACCGCCTGATTAAAACTGGCATGAATCAGACCGGTTTTTGGGTTAACCAGCGTCGTCAGCGATTCGGCATAAGTAGATTTGAGTTTCGCCATTTCGCGGTATTCAAGAAGATCGACACAGATCGGGTGGGCAATCGCGAGCAGGCGCAGCACCTCACTGTCGGTCGAAAACCCGGTCTTGGTCTTTTTCGGGGGGTTCAGCCCCAGATCTTTGAAAAGAATTTCCTGGAGCTGCTGGGTCGAATTAAGATTAAAAACGCGCCCGGCATGGGCATGCACCGACGCTTCAAGTTCGGCGATGCGGTCGGCAAGTTCGCGGCTGAGATCAACAAGATATGGCTCATTCAGGCCGATTCCAAAGCGCTCCATGCCTTGCAGAATTGGAATCAGAGGCATTTCGAGTTCATTAAAAAGTTTGAGCAGTTTTTTTTCGGCCAGCTCACGCTGCAAAATCGGGTAGAGATGCATGGTTAACAAAACATCCTGGCAGCCGTAATCTTTGGCGTTGGCCAGATCGACCATGGCAAAGCTGCCACCGGCCGCCACCTGATTGAATTCGGTAACTGCATAACCAAGCAAATTGCTGCCCAGACTTTTGAGGGCATTTGACCGGGTCGGGTCGATAACATAAGCAGCCAGAAGCGTGTCAAAAAGATCAGTGCCGCCGCTGACCCCGGCTTCGGCCAGAAAAGCCAGATCGAATTTCAGATTATGCCCGACAATTTTTCGCCCGCCGAGGTTTTGGCCTAAAAAGGCAAAAAACTCTTCTGGATTAATCTGGTCTTCAGGTGCCAGGCCAAGGTAAGCATGCCGCAATGGCACATACACCGCCCGCTCTACCCCGGTGGCCAGCGAGACCCCGACGATATGGCTGCTGATCGGGTCGAAGCCGCTCGTTTCGACGTCGATGGCGAGAATTTCATTGACACCGGCCCAGAAATTTTTGAGGTCGGCCATATTGCTGACAATAAGCTTTTCACCGGGTATCGGCGCGGGTGAACCTGGTAATGGGGCGGCGGCGCCAGGCAGAAGGCCGGGCAGCTGGCCATCAACCGCAGCTGGAGCTGTTATTGCTTCACCAGACTGGTTTTTTAAGGCAGTTTGCAAATCACGGCCGGCGAATTCGCGATAAAGGGAGCTGAATTCGAAGCGCTGCAAAAAGCCTGTAAAATCTGCCGCGTTGAGATTGTCTGGGTTCCAGCGCAGTTCAACTGTGTTGGCGAAAGTGGGAACATCGGTTCTGATGGTCGCCAGGTCATGTGAGAGCAACGCCATGGCACGGTCATCAAGCAGTTTTTGCCGCAATTTTTCGTTATCAACGCTGCTGATCTCTGAATACAGGCGCTCAATACTGCCGAATTGCTGAATCAGAGCCAGACCTTTTTTTTCGCCGATGCCTTTAACGCCGGGAATGTTGTCAGAAGAATCACCCATCAGAGCTTTCAGTTCAATAATACCAGCAGGTGGAAACCCATATTCTTTTGCAAATTCGGCAGGATCAACGGCGCGGGTATCGCTGACGCCCTTCTGGCAGAGTTCAACGGTAACCTGGTCGTTGATAAGCTGCAAGAGATCGCGGTCGCCGGTAACAATACTCACCTGATAACTGGCCGCCAGGTCGCGGGCGGCTGAACCGATCAGGTCGTCGGCCTCATAGTCTTCATGGGTCATAATTTTGATGCCAAGGGCTGCGACAGCCTGATGTGCCAGGGGAATCTGCGCGAGAAGTTCTTCGGGGGCCGGTTTGCGTTTAGCCTTGTATTCTGGAAACATTTTGCGTCGGAAGGTATTGCGCGACGTATCGAAGGCAACGGCCACCAGGTCGGGCCGACGATCTTTGAGCATTTTCAGGAGCATTCGCAAAAAACCGTAGAGAGCGCCGGTTTGCACGCCATCGCTGGTTTTAAGTCTCTGATTCTGAAAGGCATAAAAGGCGCGAAAAATGATGTTGTTACCGTCAATCAGCAGACAATTTGGCATCTACCCCTCCGACTTGATTTATCGCAACCAGTATACATAAGTTTTCCCCGATTGTAACCCACCTCCCGGTTGTTCTGTTCTACTGAATCTTATAAAAACAAAGTGTAACCGATTCAACGGCCCGGCCTGTCGGGTGGTTTGCTTTTGTGGCCTGAAAGTTATAAACTTCGCCTGAAGTGATTAAACAAGAGGAGAACGGCAATGACCAGTACCGGGCGCGAGATTCAGTATGATCTCTCAAGGGCGGTGCGACAGGAATGGCTGCTGACCAATGGCATCGGCGGCTTTGCCAGTTCGACTATTCCCTGTATCAATACAAGAAGATACCATGGCCTGCTTGTCGCGGCACAGCGCCCGCCGGTAGAACGCCTGGTGCTCGTTTCGCGTCTTGAAGAAACCCTGATTATCGATCGAAGCGAACATTCGCTCTCGACCTGCATTCACAGCGAAGAAATTAAAAATCCGGCCGGTTATCTGCACCTCGAGAGGTTCGAGCGCGAGCCTTTGCCGACCTGGTATTACCAGATACACGATGTGATGCTCATCAAAACTGTCAGCATGGTTTACGGGCAGAATACAACTCTGGTGACCTACAAATTACTCGGCAACAACCGCAAGGTCAGCTTGCGGGTTCGGCCGCATTTTCTCTTCAGAGATTTTCATGGCAACATGTATGAGAGTGTCGGGGTAGAAAACTGTGCCGATATTTTAGAACGGCAGATTCGCCTGCAGCCTTTTGCAAATGCGCCTGAGCTCTTTATCAGGTGGGATCGCGGCAAATTTTTTGAAGACAAGCAATGGCACAAGGATATTATGCTGCAGATGGAGGAAGAGCGCGGCTTGCCGGCTCTTGAAGACGATTTTTCGTGCGGCTACCTTGAGGTAAGCCCCCTCAGCGGCTCAGCGTCAATGATATTTTCTGACCGGCCGATCAGTTCATTCAACCCGATGGACCTGCGCAAACGCGAAGAACAGCGGCTTGAGAGCATAGCTGCATCTCTGCACTCGAGCGACCCATTGCTTCGCCGTCTGCTGCTCGCCGCCGATCAGTTCATCGTTGAACGGCAGAGCACCGGCAGTCGCACGATCATCGCCGGGTATCCATGGTTTTCAGACTGGGGCCGCGACAGTCTTATTGCCCTGCCGGGCCTGACTCTTGTAACCGGTCGATTTGACGATGCCCGCTCGATTCTGCAGACCTTTGCCGGGGCTATTCAGAATGGTCTGGTTCCGAATTGCTTTGCCGACAATGGCAATGATGCTGCCTACAACAGTGTCGATGCGTCACTGTGGTTTTTTGTGGCCGCCTATAAATTCATTGAATACACCGATGATTATGAATTCGTGCGCGAGCATCTCTACGAGGGTATGACCTCGATTATTGAGGCCTTTGAGCGTGGCACCCGCTACGAGATAAAAATGGATCAGGAAGATGGCCTGATCAGTGCCGGCACTCCTGATGTGCAGCTAACCTGGATGGATGCGAAAGTTGATGGCTGGGTTGTTACGCCGCGCAACGGCAAAGCCGTTGAGGTAAACGCTCTGTGGTATAACGCCCTGCGCATTTACGCGATCTTTCAGGAAAAATACGAAGGGCATTCGCGCGAGATTACCGCGCTGGCCCGCCGGGTCAAAAGTTCATTCCAGAAAGTTTTCTGGAACGAGAGCGACAACTGTCTGTTTGATTACATAAAGACTGACGGGCAACCAGACCTTTCGTTCAGGCCGAACCAGATCTTTGCGGTGTTTCTGCCGTTTAATCTGCTTGAACATGCCGATGAGAAGTCGGTTGTCGATGCCGTGTTCGCGAAACTTTATACTTCGCATGGCCTGCGCAGCCTGGCGGCGAGCGATGAGCGTTATGAGGGTTTTTACGGCGGAGACCGGGTTAAGCGTGACGGGGCGTATCACCAGGGAACAGTCTGGGGGTTTCTGATCGGGCCGTTTATCAGTTCGTATCTTAAGGTCAACAATTTTTCTATGGAATCGCAGCTGCGTGCTTCGCTGATGATCGAGCCATTCATCAATCACCTGAATCGTGAGGCCTGCATTGGCAGCATTTCTGAAATTTTCGACGGCAACATGCCGCACAGCCCGAGGGGTTGCTTTGCCCAGGCCTGGAGCGTCGCCGAACTGCTGCGCTGCTATATCGAAGACATCAAGGGTCAGAAACCGACCCTGGTAATATGAGCAGCAAGCCCGACTCACCGCGGCGGCAACTACGCGGCACTCTTTTGGGCAATGTTCTCAGCACCGGTCTTACCGGAGGCATTTGTGTTGGTATCAGTCTTTTCGCAGGCTACAAAATTGATGAATATCTGCAGAGCCACCCTTACGGGATTCTCGGAGGCATTTTTTTCGGAATCGCCGCGGCAGGCGTGCAGACCTGGAAACAATTAAACGAAAGCATGAGTTCATTCAAACGTGACCAATAATGAGCTGACTGAATCACTTCGCGGTTGCGAAAAAAATGTTCTTGCCGCCGGGTTTCTGGTATTGCTGATTCTGCTTTCAGTATGGCTTTATACAGAAAAGTTTTACTTTTCGGGCATTTTGGGGTATTATCTCGGCAGCCTGAGCTTTGTGATTCTCATTGAAGGTTTTCTGGCCCTGGAAAAAGCTCCGACCTGGTTAAGAATGCCGACCCTGGCATTATCAAACCTGAAATTATTTTTTCTGGCGCTGGTGATTTATGGTCTTTACCGGCTAGGATGTTCAGTTACTGAAATTGTCCTGGGAATAATTGCAAGTCAGCTGGTGGTGGTCATTATGGTAGTATGGCTTTATTTCAAACGCAAAGCTGCCAGTAAGGCTTAGGCAGGTCACAACATGCACGCGCTCGAAAAGAATATTTTTTATTTATTCTCTTTCATACCCGCTTCGCCAGGTGCAGTTTTGCCATGGCTGATCACCATCTGCATTTCGACCCTCTGCTGGGCTTTTACCCGTCGGCTCAACGATGATGGCGGCAGTTTTGCCCAGGCGACCCTTGAGTTCATCTACGAAAGCCTGCATGATTTTATGCGAATGATTGTCGGCGACCAGCATCTCGAGCAACTGATGCCGCTGATGTCAACCATCTTCATCTACATCTTCACCAGCAATGTTCTCGGGCTGGTTCCGGGCCTTAAATCACCGACCGGCCTGTTTTCGAATTGTCTGGGCATGTCGCTGATCGTCTTCTGCTATACCATGTATTATGGTTTCAGCACCCATGGTTTTGGCTACATCAAGCACTTCACCGGCACTATCTGGTGGATGGTGCCGTTGATGTTACCGATTCACATCATAGGCGAAATTTCCCGACCGATAAGCCTGACATTCAGACTTTTCGGCAACATTATGGGCGAAGATGCCGTCATACTGGTTCTTTCCGTCGCCATCTTCCCGCTGCTTGTTCCCTTACCGATGTATTTCATGGCTGTCTTCACCAGTCTGGTGCAGGCGGCAGTTTTTACGATTCTTACTGGTGTGTATTTGTCCGGGGCCCTTTCAGAAGGGCACTGATCAACAGGAGGGTATTATGGATCCGAACGTCTTGAGTCACATTGCCGAGATAGTCTCTGCCTCGCTCTGCGTGGCATTAGGCAGCAGCGCTGCCGCTTACGCCCAGGGCAAGGTTATCAGCCAGACCACCGACGCCATGGCTCGCCAGCCTGAACTGGCAAATGATCTGCGTTTCACGATGATCATCGGGCTTGCCATGATTGAATCTCTGGCAATCTACTGTCTGCTCATCTCTCTGATTCTGTTGTTCGTAAAGTGGTAATCGAGGCTTAAGCATGATCAAGGCAGTTTTTCGGCGCATGGAAGCGGCAGAGCTATTTTTGCTGCTCTTCATGCTGTTGTCTGTTTCTGTCTTGTATGCGGCTGAATCGGGTGTTTCACCAGTTGCCGAACATCTGCAAACCCATGAGCAGAGCCAGCAGCTACCACCGGGGGCCACTTTGGCGCCCGGCATTGCAGGTGGTGAAGTCACTACCGCCCCCGGGCCAGCCCAACATGGTGAAGACCATGGTCCGGGCCTGTTCGATTTCAATGTTACCATTCTGATTTCGCAGACCATCAACTTTTTCGTAATGCTGTTTCTGCTCAAACGCTTTCTGTTCGTTCCGATCAGCAAGATTATAGAAGAACGACGCACGAACCTGAACCGCATCAAAGACCAGGCTCAGGCTGAGCAATATAAGGCAATTGAATACAAACAGCAATACGAAAAGCATCTCGAAAACCTCGAGGCGGAGCTTTATCAGCGGCGGCAGCAGGCCATTCTTGACACTGAAGGCAAGGTGGCCGAGATCATTCAGGATGCTCGCAAGCGAGCTGAAACAATTATCGAACACGGCGAAATGGAACTGTTCATGGAACGCCAGAGCGCCTGGGCAAGAATCCGCGAAGAAGTGGTTCAACTGACTCTGAAGGCAGCCGAAAAAGTCGTCGAAGAATCACTTGACGACAATATTCATCGGCGGCTGATTGAATCGACAATTGAAAAACTCTCGAACGATCTTCCCGACTACAAGAGCGAATGAACAAGCAGATAAAAATCATCACCAAACGATACGCCGAAGCCTTCTTTTCGGCTATTGACGGCAGCCTTTTTGATGAAGCCTTCCAGGATTTTCAGGCTTTCTTCGCCTGTTATATGGGCGTTGATGATTTAAAAAACATTCTCAATCACCCGACGATTCACCCGAACCGCAAGATTGAAATGATCCGGAAACTTCTTGGGAAGCAGTCTTCCCAGCTGGTTGTTGATTTTATCTGCCTGCTGATCAAACGAGAGCGTATCGGTCTGTTCGGCGATATCGCGCTTGAAATCGAAAGACTCTATCGGCGGCGCAATGGCATAAGAGGCATTGTCGTTAAATCTTCGGTGCCGCTCAACGACTCTGAAAGGGTTAAGCTGCGAGCAGTTCTCGGCCAGAAATTCGGGCGGGTCGAGATTCGCGAAAAGGTTGACCCTGAAATAATAGGTGGTCTGGTCATTCAATTCGGTGACCAGGTAATTGACGACTCGATCAAGGCAAAATTGAAACTGCTAAAAGAGCTGATGATCAGGGTTGACAGCGAGTGGCTTCTGGCGCTGATCAGCCAGCCCAGCCTGGCATTATAGGAGACATCGCATGAGTATCAGATCAGACGAAATTATTTCTGTTCTGAGACGGGAAATCGAAAACTTTTCTACCGAGCTCAAAACTGTTGAGGCCGGTATTGTTATGCAGGTTGGCGACGGCGTTGCCCGAGTTCATGGTCTGCCTAAAGCCATGTCTGGTGACCTGGTCGAGTTTGCCAATGGCGTTAAGGGCTTCGTGCTCAATCTCGAAGAAGACAACGTTGGCTGTCTGATTTTTGGTTCAGATGAAGGCATTCACGAAGGCGATCTGGTCAAAGATACCGAACAGATTCTCTCTGTTCCGGTCGGCAAGGGTCTGCTCGGCAGGGTTGTAGACCCTCTCGGCCAGCCGATCGACGGTGAGGGGCCGATTCTGCCCGATTCTTACCGGCGCATTGAAAGCGACTCACCGAATATCGTGCAGCGTCAGCCTGTCTGCGAGCCTCTGCAAACCGGCATTCAGGCGATTGACGCCCTGATTCCCATTGGTCGCGGCCAGCGCGAACTTATCATTGGCGACCGGCAGACGGGCAAAACAACCATCGCCATCGATACGATCATCAACCAGAAAGACACTGGAGTCATCTGCATTTATGTGGCAATTGGCCAGAAAATGTCGACGATTACCCAGATCGTTGAAACTCTAAAGAAGCATGGCGCCCTCGATCACACGATCGTCGTGGCGGCATCGGCATCTGAGCCCGCGCCTCTTCAGTTCATCGCACCGTTCAGCGGTTGCGCCATGGGCGAATACTTTCGCGACAAGGGGGGGCATGTGCTTTGCGTCTATGACGACCTGAGCAAACATGCAACCGCCTATCGCCAGGTTTCACTGTTGCTGCGGCGCCCGCCAGGTCGTGAAGCCTACCCGGCCGACATTTTTTATCTGCATGCCCGCCTGCTCGAAAGGGCGGCCAAGCTGTCTGAAGTGCTAAACGGGGGGTCGCTCACCGCGTTGCCGATCATTGAAACGCAGGCTGGCGATGCTTCGGCATATATTCCCACCAACGTTATCTCGATCACTGATGGCCAGATCGTTCTTGAATCGGGTTTATTCAATTCTGGCGTCAGACCGGCCATAAATGCTGGGCTTTCGGTATCACGCGTTGGCGGCAGCGCTCAAGTCAAGGGTATGAAAAAGGTTGCCGGGCCTTTGCGCCTTGACCTCGCCCAATATCGTGAACTGGCTGCTTTTTCGCAGTTTTCGAAAGATCTTGACCGGGCCACCCAGGATCAGCTGGCCCGCGGCGAGCGTCTGGTCGAGCTGCTGAAGCAACCGCAACACACCCCTATGCCGGTCGAAGATCAGATTGTCACTATCCTGGCGGCCACACGTGGTTTCACAGACACTCTGCAGAAAACCGAAATAGTCAGATTCAAAAAGTTTCTTCTTAAGAATCTGCATCAGAAGCACCCCGAAATAATGCATAACTTTAAGGAAAAGCCAGAGCTTACCCCCGAAATGGAACAGCGACTGGTCGATCTGATCGAACATTTCCTCAATGACGTTTATATGCTGCAGTATCACCCCGAACGCCACCAGGCCGAAAAGGAAAAGCGTGAGGCCGAAGAACGACAGCTCGCAGCCGAAAAGGCTGCCGCCGAAAAGAAACACGGAAAGGCCCACTGATGGCTTCTTTAAGAGACATCCGCCAGAAAATTAAAGGGGTAGCGACTACCCAGCAGATTACCGGCGCCATGAAAATGATGTCAACAGCCCGCCTGGGGCGTGCCATCGAGGCCATTAATCTCACCAGAGATTACGTCGCCAGGCTCGACAGCATGGTGCAGAGCATTCGGCGCGAACTGCCAGACTTCAATCACCCGTGCCTGAACAAGCGTCAGGTTAAAAGCGCCTGCATGATCGTCATCGGTGGTGAACGCGGCCTGTGTGGCGGTTTTAATCATGAACTGCATCGGTTTGCCCTGCAAACCATCAAGCAACACCCGGCAGCCGATAAAAAACTCATCGCCATCGGCCGCAAACCGATTCGCTTTTTTGAGCAACGCGCGGTTCCCTTGTTTTCTACCTGGCCCGATCTCGGCATAAAATCGCTCGATACCGAACTTTTTCCGATGGCCGCGCAGGTATTCGAACTGTTCATGAGCGGCAAAACCGATGAAGTCAACCTGATTTACACGAACTTCATCTCAGCCTCCCGCAAACACCCGGTCTGTGTCAAACTGCTGCCGGTAGAATCTGATACGACTCACGCCCAGACCAGAAGCACTACGCATCAGACTTTTGAATTTTTGCCATCACCTGAACTGCTGTTCGAGCAGATCATGCCCCGCTATCTGCGCAATCTGCTGCAAAGAGCCATTGTCGAATCATCGGCGGCCGAGCAGAGCGCCCGAATGACCGCCATGACTTCGGCCACAGACCGCGCCGAAGAAATCATCGAAGATCTTAAACTCGACCTGAACCGCAGCCGTCAGGCCCTTATCACCAGAGAAATCGCCGAAGTTATTTCAGGGTCGCAGACCTGAGTCTGCCCCGCCAGGAGTCAGTCATGAGCGAAGGAAGAATTATTCAGATCATGGGTCCGGCCGTGGATGTAAAGTTCCCGCCCGGTCACCTTCCCAGCATTCACAATGCCCTCGAAGTGCAGAACCCGCTGCTGAACTCCAAGCTGGTGCTTGAAGTCGCCCTGCATCTCGGCAATGATATTATAAGAACGGTCGCCATGGGCCCGACTGACGGCCTGCGCCGTGATCTTCCGGTTCTTGATACCGGCAAGCCGATCTCGGTACCGGTCGGCAATCGTGTTCTGGGCCGCATTTTTAACGTACTCGGCGAAACGATCGACGATGCCGGGCCACTCGACCGCAGCGGCGAAAAATGGCCGATCCACAGACCGGCCCCTGCTTTCCGCCAGCAAGGCAAAACCACAGATATTCTCGAAACTGGGCTCAAGGTCATCGACCTGCTGACCCCCTACGCACGCGGCGGCAAAATTGGGCTGTTCGGCGGCGCGGGTGTCGGCAAAACCGTTCTGATCATGGAACTTATCAACAATATCGCCAAGCAACACGGTGGCGTTTCGGTGTTTGGCGGGGTTGGTGAACGCACCCGCGAAGGCAACGACCTCTATCTCGACATGAAACAATCTGGGGTTCTCGATAAAACCTGCCTGGTGTTCGGCCAGATGAATGAACCGCCCGGGGCACGCCTGAGAGTGGCGCTTTCGGCGTTGACCATGGCCGAGTATTTCCGCGACCGCGAAGCTCAGGATGTTCTTTTGTTCATCGATAATATCTTCAGATTCGTACAGGCCGGCTCAGAAGTATCGTCGTTGCTGGGGCGCATGCCTTCGGCGGTTGGCTACCAGCCCACCCTGGGCACCGAAATGGGCACCCTGCAGGAACGCATCACTACAACAACTACCGGGTCCATCACTTCGGTGCAGGCAATTTATGTGCCTGCCGACGACATCACCGACCCGGCACCGGCCACCACCTTCTCGCATCTTGACGCGACTACCGTTCTCTCGCGAAAAATCGTTGAACTTGGCATTTACCCGGCTGTTGACCCGCTCACCTCTAACTCACGCCTGCTTACGCCAGATATCATCGGCAACGAGCACTACCAGACCGCCCGTCTGGTGCAGGAAATCTTGCAGCGCTACCAGGAACTGGCTGATATTATCGCGATTCTCGGTATGGAAGAACTCTCTGACGAAGACCGCACGATTGTTAACCGCGCCCGGCGCATTCAGAAGTTTTTGTCTCAGCCATTCTTTGTCGCCGAAAAATTTACCGGCCACCAGGGTCGCTATGTCGGAGTCAAAGAAACCATCGAAGGCTTCAAAGCTATTTGCGACGGCAAATACGACAGCTACCCCGAGCAGGCATTCTATATGGTCGGCAACATCAGTGACGTAGAAAATAAGGCACAGGCACTCAAAAAACAGCAATGAAAAACTCATTCATCGTCAATCTGGCCCGGCCCGGCAAACATCAGTTAACCTTTGAGGCTCAATCGATGAAGTTGCCGGCGCACCGGGGTTCGCTTGGCATCATGGCCAACCGCCAGGCGTTGCTGACCGTCATGGAACCGGGCGTCATCAGCATTACCGACCTTGCCGACCGGCAAGTGGTCTTCGGCACCACCGGTGGTTTCTGCGAGATGAGCAACAATGAGGCGACTTTGCTGTGCGATTCTCTCATCACCGTTGAAGAACTCGGCAGAGAAGAACCTGCGACCTCGCAAACGCCTTATCTGCAAGATTTCGGCTCAATGAGCGAGATCGAAAAACGTCAATACGTGCTGAGACTAATGGCTCGTGCCCGCGCCATTAAATAAAACCACCGAACGATTTCAGACCGATAGATTCATTATCAGCAACCGACCCGGGCGCTGATAATTTTTGCCGTTGCAGTGGCGGGCAATTCTCTGTAGTATATTTTTTCGAACCTGCTTCAGTCTGTTAAACTGCATCAGACACAGAGAACGCACGCTA
Source organism: Candidatus Rifleibacterium sp. (assembly GCA_035352635.1). Classification (GTDB taxonomy): domain Bacteria; phylum Muiribacteriota; class Ozemobacteria; order Ozemobacterales; family Ozemobacteraceae; genus Rifleibacterium. Next base: position 24,294 of record DAOPYA010000031.1, on the reverse strand, counting down.
AACCTCAAATTCAGGAGCAACAATGAGCGCGACCAGTTGTTTTTATCAAGCCAGCGAAACCGGTTTTCAGAGGGCGTCAGTTTTGCCAGAGCAGCAACGAGGCAAAGTTTACGCCGACGTGCCCTTGAATTTTTTTAACAACCTTGAAGACCTTAAAACCTATGTAGTTGAGCTTAAAAGCCTGGGAGTCAACGTTCTATTAATTCTGCCGCATTTTCTGCCCAGCTTTTCGGCATACGTGGTTAAGGATTTCGAAAAACCATGCAAACTGTTCCAGACCTGGGAAAATTTTGCCGACTTCATGCTCTTTGTAAAAGAGCTTGGCATGGACCGCATGATCGATATCCCCTTTAATCACGCTGACTGGCAGGCTGATAACCTCAAGCGTGAATGGTTTAAGAATCATTCGACTAAAGGCATAGAAGCCGGCGCAGACGACGAAGACGCCGACCGAAAAAGGGTTCGTATCAACTGGGGCGCCTACGAACTCGACAATGCCAACCCAGAATTGCAGAACTACTGGCTTGAAAAGGTTATTTTCCCGCACGTTGAACAGATGCACGTCAATGCCATCAGAATTGATGCAGCCTGGGGCCTTGACCCGAGCGGGCTGCAGCGCATCATCAAAGAAACCCGCCGGCGGTTCAGACACGTCTGGTTTCTGGCCGAAAACCTCGGAATGGCACCATTGATAAAGCTTGCCAGATCAGGTATTGCCGCCGGTGCTGATCGTTTTTTTAACAATATGTACTGGTATAGCGGTGGCCTGTATATCCCAGCTGATATATATAAACTCTACAAACGTTCCGGGGGCCTGCCAACCTGCACCATCTTCAGTAGTCACGACACTCTTATGCCTGCAATGAAAGCCTTTGCCAGAGTGCGCAGCGCCGAGGTCTCCGGGTTAAACGACAAGGCGATTGTCAGAAAATTTGTCGAGCACGATGGTTTGCGTTCGCTGCAACAGGTCAGCAAAACCGATTGCCAGGCGGCTATTACGCTGATGAAACTCGACTTTGCCCTGGCGGCACTTATGAGTTCAGATTTAATGTTTGCCGCCGGCTCAGAAAGGTGCCTGTTTGAGCGCATCGACGTGCTTCGTTCAGGCCCAGCCGAGTTCGCCCGGGGTATAGACACCGATTTGCCTGCTTTTATCAGCGAATTACTTCAGATTAAATTTTCTGACCGGATTTTCAACTGTGAAGGCGTGCTGATACCCTTCGGCAACTGGAAACCCGGCAAAGCCGGCATTAAGGGCTTCTGCAAATCAACCGCAAAGGGGCGACAACTTCTGGTCGCGGTCAACACCGACGCCAAAACCGCAGCATGTCGCCTGCCAAAGCGCCTGACCAGTTCTGGGAACTTCAAAATTCATACGTCTGCCGGTTTTTTGCCAGTCGATAAGCTGAAAACCTCAATCGAACTGCTGCCTGGCCAACTGGCAATCATTTCATCAGGGGCAAGCCATGATTTTTGAAGAAAACATCCGCACACCCGGCAGGCAGGCGATGGTCGATGTTACCGCGGTCATCAGAAGATTTATCAATGCCTCGGGCATGACCGACGGGCACATCGTCGTCTCAGTGCCACACACGACCGCTGCCCTGACCATCAATGAAAATGCCGACCCCGATGTCGTTTCAGATATGCTGCGCCGCCTCGAAACGGTATTTCCGACTCACGACCCCCATGACCGACACAGCGAAGGCAACAGCGCCGCCCATGTCAAGTCGAGCCTTCTGGGCAGCTGCCACACCTTTATAGTTGCAAACGGCGACCTGGTGCTCGGCACCTGGCAAGGCATCTATCTGTGCGAATTCGACGGGCCACGCACCCGAACCCTGATCGTCAGTATTCCCTGATCAGGGTTCGGTCTGCGACCAATCAATACTCGTAAATACTGCCGCCGATGTATTCGCGAATCAGGGCATCTTTTGGTATCACCGATTCGTCTTCCCAGACTTTTAATGAATCGAGAATGTCAAAAACGCGCTTGGCGCGGATATAGGCATCCTGACGTTTCGGGTTTTCGCGATAATCCTTGACGAAATCAGGGAAATGATGAAAAAGATGCTTCTTGTAGACTGGCAGTTCATAAGGCAATGAGCCATCGATGATGTGATCGACGGTGCCCAGGAACGGGATAATGTGCTGAATTTCAGAGCGCCGCACATAATGCCAGTGTTCGAGCGTCTGGCGGGGGTTATAGCTGCGATGCCATGAATCGCGAACCATGCGGCGCAACAGGCGCACGTCGGTCCAGCGAATGAATTCACCGTCTTTGTTCTTGATCTGGCAAAGCGTTTCGATATAGAGCTTGAACTTTTTTTCGTCGCTGACAGCGCTGGTCATCGGCGCATAGAGGCCGTGCAGACTGTCGAGCAGCAGAATCTGGTTTTTTTCGAGCTTCATCGGATCAGTTTCGGTTTCGCGTTTGCCGGTCTTGAAGTTATAGCGCGGCATCTGAATGGTCTTGCCATCGAGCAGATCGGCGAGATGCTGATTGATCAGCTTCAGATCAAGAGCTTCGGGAGTTTCAAAGTCATAGTCACCGAATTCATCACGCGGATGATGTTCGAGGTCGAAATAATAGTTATCGAGTTCCATTGAAACAAGTTCGTAGCCCTGACGTTGCAGGTGTTCGCCGATCTTGATAGTGGTGGTTGTTTTGCCTGAACTTGAAGGCCCGGCAATGATGACAATGCGCACCTGATCTTTGCGGGCAATGATTTTTTCGGCGGCCGAAGCAATATCGGCGTCATATTTGGCGGTGACATCTTTGACCAGCTGCGGGTAAGTGCCATTTTCGATATGCTCGTTAATTTTTTCAACACTGAAACAGTTATGGTCAAGAGACCAGCTGAGCACCTGCCAGATTTTTTTGTAGGGAATATTGCCGGAAGAATTAACCGACTGTTTTTCCTGGCCTTCGCGCAACTTGTTGTGGGCGTAACGATAGACGATAAAAGCCTTGGCGGTCTTGGCGTGGCCGTCTTCTATCAATTCTTTCTCGATGAAATCCTGAACTTCTTCGACGCTTGCGAGGGCGGGTGGTTGTTTTGAAAGTTCAAGCTGATGCACAATCTTGTCAGCGAGGATTTCGGCGAGACGACGGTCTTCGCCACCCACTTCCACGGCGGCCTTAAAAATAGCGTTTACGATTTTTTCTTTGTCGAATGGCACTACCTGGCCGTTGCGTTTGACGATTTTTTCGATCGGGTTCTTCTGGGGCATTAAGCTATACACCTCTTGTTCAAAAAATTAGTCGCGTTTCTGATTATATTTGAGAATTCAGGTTAGCGGAATAAGCAGACGCCACAGGGAACAAACCCTGTGGCGTCACCAGATCATTTATTATCGTCGATAACCTTGTAGGTCACTGCCATATTGCCGATTATGCCGGCGATATTAGAGAGTTCCTTGAGCGGGTCTGGGCGAATCAGCTTGGGTTTGGGCGGTACGAGAATGATATCGCCGCGTTCGACCTTTTTAATATTGCGCATGCGCAACACTTCGCCATTGGCACGCACGACGATGGTGCGGCGATGGTCTGAATGGCCATTGAAGCCGCCGGCGCGATTGATGTAGTAGCCGGCCGAGTTGCCCGGGTTATAAAGAATAGTGGTCGGGTTCATAACCGAGCCGAAGACAGAAACGGTGGTCGGCTGCACCGGAATAGTTATCTGATCGCCGTCGAGCAGTGCAATATCTTCGTATTCATTGGCCTGGCGCTCAACAATCTTCTTCATCGGAATCGGAATACGCAGCATCTGATTCTTCATGCTGCGGGTACTCATTTCGATGCCGGCATACCCCGAAGACTGCTCAGAGGTTAATTCTTGAGCGCTTTTCGCTGGAACCGTCACCAGATCGCCAGCAACCTGCTCTTTAACCTTTTCGCCCTCGACTTCACTGCGCAGGGTTACCAGGTCATCAACCTTGGCACCGGAGCGCAGCAGGTCAGCACGCAGGTCAAGGGTGGCCTGACGAAACAGGTCATCTTGAACGGTTTCTGTAGTTTCAAGCTGTTTTTCGCTGGTAACGTGGTCGATTTTGCGCATAAAGACGGTGCCTTCGGCAAAGGCCATGCTGGTCAGACCGCCGGCCCGTTCGATCAGACTGCTGAGACGTTCGCCCCGATGGGTCAAAGCGTATGGGCCAGGGCGTTTAACCTGACCCTTGAGAACCACAACCTCTGGTTCGATCAGGCTGTCGCCCCTGGCAAGAATGCTGACGCGGTCAAGGGGCTGCAGAACGATGTTATCAGGGGATTTTTCATCAGCAAGCGCCGCTTTAATACTGGCCTTAATGATTTCGCTGCTGCTGTCTTCTTTGACACGGGCAATTTCGATCTCGTCGGCAGCATCAAGAGAGAGACCCTGGGCCTTAACCACCAGGTCGGCCAATTTCATGCCATCGCGATAAACATACTGGCCGGGCCGGCGAATGGCACCGTCGATACTTATGCGACTGATATCGGCGGTAATTTCGTTTTCGGCAAACAGACGCACCCGGTCAAACGGTTTGAGAACATGGTTCTGCGATTTATCACCAGCGAGAGCGAATCTGACGTTGAAGGTGAGCACCTGCTGCTGGCCGCCGTCGCCCTTGCGATAAATCTGGCCGCGTTCAAGATTCGCATCTTCTTTAATAATGCCACCAGCACGATTGATGAGTTCAGCTACCGTAAGCTCTTCGTCAACTGAGTATTCACCTGGTCTGACAACCGGGCCTTCGAGATTAACCTGATTGCCAACCATTTCGGTGGCCTGTTCTATTTTGACTTCATCGCCGTTCAGTATCTTAAATTTCTTTAAAGCCTCGGCATCAGAAAGTTTTATATCAAAAGATTCGCGGCGTCGGTCGCCGGTCCAGCGGGTTACCATTGCCCGGCCCGAGTAGGCCTTCGGCAATACCCGGCCAGCCATTTCCAATACATCTGAGAGGCTGGTAGCGCCGATGAGTTCATAAATAGCCGGGCGGCTCACCATGCCGGTCACAGTTATTCTGGTTTCGGCGGTTGGCACAAAGATGGTATCACCGTTTTTAACCGCGATATCCTGAGTGCGGTCACCAGAAAGCAGGTAGCGATAGAGATCGATGCTTTTGGCCTTGCCGGAAGAGTCGAGAACGTTAATGCGGCGCATCGAGCCACGCTGGGTCGGCCCACCAGCCTGATAAAGGGCCGAGAATGCGGTCGCCAGGCCAGAAACATTCATCGCACCTGGTTTTTCGACTTCACCGACCACAAAAATCTGAATGGTTCTAACCTTGGTGAGGGTCGCCTGCCCCTTGAAATGCTTGAATTTGCCTGAGAGTTGCCCCAGCACCGTCTGTTCGAATTCGCCGACCGTCAGGCCGCTGACTCCGAGAACGCCGATGATCGGCACATAAATCTGCCCCTCAGGGTTCACCTGCACGTCATAGACGGTTTCGTCACCTAGTTCCGACCAGATGATTATTTTGAGTTCATCACCAGGCCCGAGTTGATAATTTGAGGGGGCCAGGCCAGAAAACAGGCTGCTCTTGATCAGTTCGCCCTCTTCAAAGAATTCACGCCCGAAATTTTTCAGCAGGCTTTCGGTGGCAAGGCGCTTCTGCACCTCTTTTTCGATTTCGAACTGGTTGGGTATCTGAACCCTTTCGGTCAGTTCGTCTTTTTCATTATAAAAAGACTTACTGGCAGCGGTTCCTTTAACCGTCACGGCGGCTGACTTCTCGGCAATTACTTCATTGCGGGTTTTTTCATAGAGGGTTTTTTCAAGTTCACTGAGACGACGCCTGATATATTCAGGACTGTTCTTGTCGAGCTTTGCCGTTTCTTCGGCCTCGACAATCACGGCTTCAGTTTTTTCGATACCCCGGGCAAGTTGCCCGGCATTCTGCGCCGGCGCCGCCGACGCCACAGAAGAAAGCATGAGAACCATCATTCCAATACGTTTCATTAGCTCACCTGAAAAAAGATTTTTCCTACATCATCGGTAATTTTGCATTAAAATTATACGGTCAAACATAGCTGATGCGAACTCTGATACGCTTCTCTGCCGCAAATCAGCGTTTTTTCAGCCGGCAGTAATAACCCCAACGATTTTCGTGCCGGTCAGAATAACAATTGATTGTAGTACAGCCTTGTGCACGAGTCAAGAGCCGAATTCATTCTCCGGTCATGAACGCGTTGATGACGTGTTCGATTTGCGGCGTAGACTCTTTATCAAGGCTGATCCCTACTACATCAAACCGACAACTGATTTCATCACCAAGTTTTTTGCGGGCCAGATAAAGGCGGGCGGTTTTTTCGATCTGGCGGCGCTTGCGATAATCGATGGTTTCGAGCGGGTTTCCGTGCGAAAAAACGGTTTTTGTTCGAACTTCAACAAATACCAGCGTCGTGCCATCACGCATAATGAGGTCGAGTTCGCCACCCCGACTGCGGTAATTGCGGGTCACCAGCTCATAACCAAGACCGGTAAGAAACTCGAGAGCCATATCTTCGCCCCGGCCGCCAAGCTGTTGCTTCGCGCTGGTCATCGACGTTGCTGGCGATCAAGCAGAAAAATCTGCGCCAGAATTTCGGCCATCGCCCCCCAGAGTTCTGCCGGAATTTCAACACCCACCGGCACCTTGGCGAGCGACTCGGCCAGGCTGCGATCTTCGTGTGTCGGGACTTCGTTTTTTTCGGCCAGTTCGACAATCTGCCGGGCCAGAAAACCACGCCCGGAAGCCACCACCTTTGGGGCTTCACCGGCCTCGCCAAAGGCATATTTGATCGCAACAGCCACATCATCGAATTTTATGTTTTTTTTCGCCACCGGGTTCCTTTCGATCAGTTAAACCTTCAGATCGATTCGCGCCTTAGTTCTCGGATTGACCGCCTCTTCGCGGGTGCTGAAAAAATTATTGAGCAGCCGCACCCTGCTGATGGTCAGACGAATCACGTCAAAATCGCCGCCCGCAAGCAGCTGCTCGCGAATTTCATTGAAAATACCTGTAAACATCGGAATCATAGGTTCTGAAACCCCAAAATGCACCCAGAGACTTCGCTGTTGCTGATTTAGAGACACCTCGACCTGCCCGAGTGCCGGCGGATTCACAAGCAGCCTCAGGCTGAAACCCTGTTCGCGATCCTCGCCGGCAGGCACAAAAGCCTCGCCTTCAAGGGTATCCGGTATTTCCTGGCCATGCCAGAAAAGCGGCCACTGAAAATAAACCCGTCCTTCCTGATTGTGTTCAGGCGGAGTGGTGAAGAGTTCCTGTAATTGCAGGCCGCTCACCAGTTCATCGACCTTGCCGGCCAGACGCCTGACGTTAGCATCAGCACCACCTGCCCCACCCCTTATCATATTCAGAATGGCGTCAATCATCTGGCCTTCGCCCCATGAAGAACGTAGATTCATCAGTGCTGATTTATCAAGAGCGGCGAACAGGCTGGCAAATTTAAACTGCCCGCCCAGGTAGGCGTTCACAATGGGCGCCGCGCCGGTCGGCAACTTGCGGGCCAGCAGAAGGGCGACCAGCTCGATGCTGTTGGCGCCCTGCGGGAGTTGTCTGAGCATCTCTGAAGCCATACGCAGGTTCTCAGGGGTTATAGGCACAGCGTAATTTTTGAGGGCGGTGGCCAGTTGTGGCCCGGATTCATGCAGACCTGCGTTTTGCAGAAGCTTTTCGGCCGACACCCCGGTCGAGTTATCGGCAGCGATGATTTTAAAACCGCCTTCAGTTGCTGCCAGGCGACCGTCAACCTGCTGCCCGGCCTTATATTCGCCGGCAATATGCACTGGTCGACCATTCACCATCACCAGCGAGCGGCCGCCTTCGCTGGCAACCACCTCAGCCCGGATAGCCCGGGATGGGTCGTTATTAGAAGAGAGTTTCATTATTTTGAGGGCTGGCAAGCATTGCTTTAATCGGTTTAAAAGACCGTCGGTGCTCGGCGCAGGGGCCGAATTGCTGCAAAGCCTGCTGATGAGCACCAGTGCCATAGCCCATGTGCTTCTCAAAGCCATACTCTGGGAATTGCTGCGCCAGGTTTTCCATGTGCAGGTCGCGTGCCTCTTTGGCCAGAATCGAAGCTGCCGCCACTGATGCACTGATCGATTCGCCTCTGGCAAATGCCTGATGTGGCAGGCGCAGCCATGGCAATTTGATAAAATCGAGCAGCAGGTAATCAGGAGCAGGTTTCAGCTGCGCAAAAGCCCTATTAAAAGCCAGGCGTGTCGCCTCTAGAATGTTGATCCGGTCGATCTCTTCAGCGCTGGCCCAGCCGATGCCGAAGGTTACGGCCTGCGCCCTGATTTCGGAAAAAAGCACTCGGCGTCTGGCGCGGCTCAGTTTTTTTGAGTCATCAAGACCTATTATGCTGCAATCTTCTGGCAAAACAACCATCGCCGCACAGACCGGGCCGGCCCATGGCCCCCGGCCGGCTTCATCGCCGCCGGCAATCAGCCGGTAGCCATCAGCCCGCGCCATGGTTTCATAATGGTAGTGTAAAGTTTTTTCGGGTGGCATGCCTGATACTCTAATTCATTTGAGGCTGAGTGCGCAACCATGAATCAATCGTCAGAGTTGCGCTTTTTCCAGGCAAGTTCAGCCTTGCGAAAATTCTCTTCAATGCGCTCAGCATCAGCCTTTTTCATCGCCTGCAAAATCTCCGAGATATGCCGACTGTTGCGCCGTGCCGCCTCAGTAAGGGTTGGCAGAGTTGTCAGCATCGGTGATGTGCTCGTCTGCATCCAGGCAGAAATAGTGTATTGAATGGTGCGAAGCCGCTCGAGAGAAACAGCGGCCTCGGCACCCCAGTTGCCGGGTTCGCGAAAAACAACCGAAGACGGGTTGACGATCTGCCGCAGCAGATTGACATTTGTCAGGTGATGATGCAGCACTGCAGGATGCTTAATTGAATAATTGAAAGCCAGACTGTAGATATTCTCAAAGTTGCCAATAACCGTTTCCATATCGCTGATAATCAACGCGGCTGTGGCCAGGCCCGGATCAGGGGGTTCCCGTTCCGGTGGCGGTTCCATAATTTTTAAATCATGTTTTACCCTGCTCTTAATAACTTCGGGGGCCGAAATTACTTCAATTCGCGGCTCAGAAGTGCCAATTCTGGCTTCTGGTTCAACCTGGTCCGCTGGTTTTGGCTTCGACGGCCGGAAAGAAGGAATAAAGCTCTTTTGTGCCTGATCGCGATACTGTTCGGGAACACGCTCAAGGCTATCGACAACAATCTGCTGACCCTGGTCGTCGCGGTATGAATAAAGGGAAAGCCCGGCGGCAAAAGAAGGCCCAGCTGCCATCAACAAAAAAACAAACAAAAGCAGCTCGGTCGATATCAGCGCTGGCTCTCGCTTTATGCCGTTATAAAAAATGGTCATTTTTCTGAAAAGGGAATGTTCAGGGCGTTTTTAATGGCTATCAGCCCAGTCAGCAAGCTCTTCATGTCGTCAAGCGGCAAAATATTGTCAGCGTCAGAAGGAGATTTTTCAGGTTCAGGGTGAACTTCGAGAAACAAGCCCGAAATATCACCGGTCGCCATGGCAGCCCGCGCCAGGGTACCGATAAATTCTCGCTGCCCGCCGGTCTTTGCCCCGCCCGAACTTGGCAACTGCAAAGAATGGGTGGCATCATAAACAACTCCGTCACAGAAGGGTTTCATTATCGGAAAAGCCCGCATATCAACCACCAGGTTGCCATAGCCAAAAGAAGCGCCACGCTCGGTCAGCAGAACTTCACCAGAACCTTCGACCTTGCGCACTTTTTCGGCAAGGTGCTGCGTTGCCCATGGCGAGAGGAACTGCCCCTTCTTGATGTTGACGACCCGGCCGGTGCGTGCTGCCGCTTCGGTCAGATCGGTCTGCCGACATAAAAAAGCCGGAATCTGAAGAATCTGGCAAACTTCGGCCACCGCCTGCGTCTGCTCAACCGCATGTACATCGGTGAGGAGCGGCAAGCCGGTCTTTTCACGAACTGACGCGAGAATTTCAAGACCGCGTTGCATTCCTGGCCCGCGAAATGAGTCACCAGCTGTGCGGTTTGCCTTATCAAAACTGGCTTTAAAAATCACCGGCAACTTAAGTTCTTCACCAACCGCTTTTAAAGTCTGGGCAATATACAGACAAAGGCCCTCTGACTCAATAACACATGGCCCGGCAATCAGAAAAAATGGCGCACCAGCCGCGTATTCCCTGATAGAAAATGCCATAATCCGCCTCCAGATTCTGCTTTAACTAAAGATTATCTTCGCCAGCCCTGTTTCACAAATGAGTGCAGGGGTTCACCGCCATTTTATATAAGAACGCATTGAGAAGTTCTCACCAATTCGACGGCGTGGCCTATCAGCCGGTTCAGCCGCCAGCTGATTCACTCATAACCATTCGGGTTCTTTGACTGCCAGTTCCAGGAATCGACGCACATCTGCTCGATGCCAAAATTAGCCTGCCAGCCCAGTTCGCGGTTTGCTTTGCCAGGGTCGGCGTAGCAGGCTGCGATATCACCGGCACGCCGCCCAACAATTTTATAGGGAATCTGCCTGCCACTCGCGGCCGCGAAGGCGTTCACCACATCGAGCACACTGTAACCATGACCGGTTCCAAGGTTCCAGATGCCAAGGCCCGGGCTGGTATTCAGCTTTTCAAGCGCTCTGAGATGCCCGGTCGCGAGGTCAACGACATGAATGTAGTCACGAACCCCGGTTCCGTCGTGGGTCGGGTAGTCATTGCCAAAAACATTCAGATGCGTTCGCCGGCCAACCGCCACCTGAGTGATGTAGGGCATGAGATTATTCGGAATGCCATTGGGATCTTCACCGATCAGACCGCTTGCATGGGCGCCAACCGGGTTAAAATAGCGCAGCAGCGCTACGTTCATTGCCGGGTTAGCCTTTTGCCAGTCGATTAGAATCTGTTCGATCATGAATTTTGAACGCCCATAAGGATTAGTCGCACCGCCGACCGGGAAATCTTCACGAATCGGCACCGTTTGTGGATCACCATAAACAGTCGAGGATGAACTGAACACCAGATTGCGCACCCCGCCGGCCTGCATCGCCTCGAGAAGATTCAGAGTGCCGCCGACATTGTTCCGGTAATAGAAAAGGGGCTTTTCGACTGATTCACCAACCGCCTTCAGACCGGCAAAATGAATTACCGACTCAAACGAATTCTTGGCGATAACCGTTGCCAGCGACTGATAATCGCAGATATCAACTTTAAAGAAAGCCGGCCGCCGGCCGCAGATTTTTTCGACGCGATCAAGCACCAGAAGCTTGCTATTGGAAAGATTATCAACGATACCGACTTCATGCCCGGCTTCGAGCAACTGCACACAGGTGTGAGTGCCGATATACCCGGTTCCGCCAGTGAGAAGAATTTTCATTTTGTCAATCCTTGTCTATTCAGGGCTTTGCAAGAGATGATTGGCATCTGCAAGTTTCGGGCGGCAGGCAGACCAGAGCCCGATGCTGGTTTATAGCAGCGGGGTCTGGCTGTCTGTCACTCAAAATAGCTGGCATTTCAGCAATTAAATGGCTCATTCTTCAAAGAAGTGTAGAGAATAGCCATTTTCAGGGCAAACTCGAATGAATAATGCGAAGGCTTGTCGCCACGAGGTTCAACAGCGATGACTTCGAAAGTATCGCGGTGCAGACGGGCATGCAGTGAACCATCGTGAAAATGCAGGGCATCATCTTTTTCTTCGAGCATCAATTCACTGCCCTCGACTCTGGCCCGCAGCGTCTTGCCAGTAAGCCTGAAAGCATTTGCCTCTTCTTTGAAGCTGTGATCGGTAAGATAGAACTTCGGCTTATTTTTGTAGGGGTCACCGGCAGTCGGGCAGAACGTGGTGCAGTTGCCGCATTCATTGCAGAAATCACCGATATTGATTACCTGAGAATCCTGTCTGATGCGCATGGTCTTCTCGGTCTCAATTTTTAATTTGCCCTTCTTAAAAACCGCTGCCTGCACCAGATAATCGCCGGGTCGCACTTGATAACTGCGGTTGGCGCGGTTCGGGCAGACACTGACACAGACGTTGCAGACATCATTGCAGTAGAGGCAACGGTCGGCTTCGCGCTTTGCTTCAGCCTCGCTCAGATCGCGAACCACTGTCGCAAAACCCTTGCGTAGCTTGACTTCGATTTCGGGAAGCTTGACGCCCCTGACTTTGCGGGCGCTTCTGGTCATAAACTGCGCTGAGTTCATGCCCTTTTTGATGCTTGCCGGGCTGACATCAAGATTTCGGCCGGCCATGGCAATAATATTCAGAGCGACGCGCTGGCCATCTCCAACGGCTTTGACAATGGTCGAAGCACCGCGCACCGCGTCACCACCAGCGAACACATTGTTTATGCGGGTCATTCCGGTTATCGGGTCGGTTTCAAGGTCAGTGGCCTTGACAAAATCAAGCACGACATCCTGACCAATTGCTTCAATGACCGTCTCACACGGAACATCAATGATGGCATCTTTGATCGGAACTGGCTTACGGCGGCCATCAGAACCCTTCTCGCCCAGTTGCATTTTCTGGCATCGCATCCCGGCAACTTTGCCGGCAGCGATAACTATTTCTAGCGGCTGATGAAGCTCGAGAACTTCGATGCCCTCGTCGAGCAGAGCCTTAACTTCTTCAAGATCGGCGGGCATTTCTGAGCGGGTTCGGCGATAGACAACCCTCACCCGGCCGGCTTCGCCAACAATGCGCAACGCGGTGCGGGCGGCATCCATGGCTGAGTTACCACCACCAATAACCGCAACATTCGGGCCGATACGGGTGGTGCGCCCCTGACGCACATCAGAGAGAAACACCAGCTGATCGATAACTCCGGCAGCATCTTCGCCCGGAATACCCATCTTCTTAGCTCCTTGAGCGCCGATAGCAACATAAACATAATCGAAATCGTTGCGCAGCTTTTCGAAGCGCTGATGGTCGATCTTTTGTTCGTAGCTGATTTTTACGCCGAGATTTCTGATGTATTCAACATCGCGGTTAATGGCTTCGGCAGTCAACCTGAAGCTTGGAATAGCATCCGCAATCATGCCACCGGCAAAGGCCTTCGTTTCGAAAACTTCGACCGCGAATCCTTCAAGCGCGAGAAAATAGGCTGCTGACAAGCCGCTGGGACCCGCACCTATGATGGCAACCTTTTTGCCATTGCTCTTATCAGGCTTAAGCATCGGCCGGTCAGCGTTGCGGGCGGCGATAAAACGCTTGACTTCGCGGATCAGCAATGAACTGTCATAATTTGAACGTGTGCATTTATGCTGACACTGATGATCGCAAACCATGCCGAGAACAGAAGGCAACGGGTTATTGCGCATGATCACTTCATAAGCTTTTTTATAATCGCCCTGCGCCGTGTAAAACATATAAGACGGAATATCCTGGCCGGCCGGGCAGGTGCTGATACAGGGTGCCTTGACACAATCGAATTCAGAAAGCGCCCGCACCGTCTTCACCGATTCGCCGGTCTTGCTGTCTTTGTGATAATCAGAGTTAGCAGGCACGGCTCCGGCATAGCGGCGCAGATTGATGAGAGCCGCCTTTTCGACATTTTTGCAGCTGCAACCGGCAAACTTGAGAATGAAATTTTCGATATCGCCAGCCTTCTCAGCCCTGATAGCGGTGGCAAGTTCTTCAAGATACTGCAGCTGACGGGCATAGCCACCTGGTTTGAGAATATCTGAACAGACGGTAACCGGCTTGATACCGCAGGCTATGATCTTCGGCAGGTTAAAACAGTCAGCACCGGCACTGAAACTGATGTCGAGCTTGCCGGCGAATTCATTTTGCAGGCGGGCAGCGACGTTGACGCTGATCGGGTGCAGGGCGCGACCGCTCATATACATCATTTTTTCATTCGGCGGGAAAATAGTCTTGTGGTTAACCGCTTCAAGAGTGTTGGTAAGCTTCAGATTGAAGGTTACGCCCTTTGTTTCGGCAGCGGCGAGCAAATTTTTGATAATCTGCACTCCATCAGGGTATTTAAGATCGTGACCAAAGGCCTCATCAGGAATTTCGCTGATGAAACCAAGCTGTTCGTTGAGAATGTGGCGCAGATGTGCCGCCCCAAGCAGTGTCGGGTTCATTTTGATCGTAGTATGGTAACCCCGGTCTTTGACGAGATACATGGCGATCTTTTCGATCTCGTCAGGTGGGCAACCATGCATGGTTGACAAGGTAATATTATCAGAAAGCTTCGCCGGAATATCGATCTCATCAACCTTCGGGTAAATTTTTCGCACCACAGCCAGCTTTTCTTTGAGGGTAGCTTCGCAACCGGCCATGCGTTCAAGAAATTTCTGCACGTTGGGCTTGAGAATGCCGTCAAGGTTGTAGCCAACGCTCATGTTAAAAATGAATCCCCTGCCCTTCGCATTGCTCCAGCCGAATTTGTGGCGCAACACATGCAGCATGATCCAGGCATTCAGATATTCATCAAAACTGTCGTCGAGACGAAGTTCCTGCGACCATTCACAGTTATATCCTTCATCCTGAATATCGATGCAGGGCTTGCTGACGTTCAATTCGTCAAGGGTCTGCACTGTCTTTAATTCGAGATAACGTGAACCGCAAAGCCAGGCGGCGATGAGGTTCTGGGCCATCTGTGTGTGCGGCCCGGCAGCCACGCCGATCGGGCTTTCGAGATGCTGACCGTATCGGGTCATGGTAAATGGGTCATCATGCTTCGGCACAAAGAAGAGGTCTTTGTGGATGCCGAAAATATGCGAGGTTTCGTCGTATTCACGCAAAATCCATGAGGCGAGGTGCTCAATGCTGATTCTGGAAAATTCTTTTGACATAAGAGGGGAAACTCCTTTCCGATTTTGAGACGCTGATTTTTTTGTGATTTTATCACAATCTGTCATTAGCGCAACCACAGATAAATTTTAGAGAGGAATTCCCGCGGATGAACCAGATGATTTGAGGGAGAAGAAGAATTGCCACGGATGAACCAGATGATTTGAGGGAGAAAAAGAATTGCCACGGATAAACGCAGATGAACACCGATGAACCGGATGATTTGAGGGAGAAAAAGAATTGCCACGGATAAACGCAGATGAACACCGATGAACCGGATGATTTGAGGGAGAAGAAGAATTGCCACGGATGAACGCAGATGAACACCGATATTTTTTTGCGGATTCAGTCAATTGAGTTGAGGGGATGAAAGTGTGGTATAATGGGGTTCAGAAAAATTATGAGGTTTGGAATGGCAGAGCAACTTGCACGAAAAATTGAGCAGATAGTCAGAAAAGTATCTGGTATAGCCCACGGGCCGGTGGTTCTGCACGAGCCATTTTTTAATGGCAATGAACGCCAGTATGTTACCGACTGCATTGATACCAACTGGGTTTCAACGGTTGGAAAATACGTAAACCTTTTTGAGCAGCAAATAAGCCGCACTACCGGCGTGAAGCACACGATCGCCACTATTAATGGCACCGCGGCTCTTCACATTTGCCTGCAACTGGCCGGCGTACAGCCGGGCGACGAAGTGTTGATGCAGGCCCTGACTTTTGTGGCGTCGGCCAATGCCATCGCTTACTGCAATGCCACCCCCCACTTCATCGACGTTTCGCCAGTTTCACTTGGGGTTTGCCCCGAGCGCCTGCGTGAGCACCTCAAGGCAGCCACCAGCATGCAGAACGGTATATTGCTCAACAAAGTTACCGGCAGACCGATTCGGGCGCTGATGGTTATGCATACCTTCGGGCACCCATCACAACTCGATGAATTATTGTCCATCTGCAATGAATATGGCCTTAAAATGATTGAAGATGCTGCCGAAGCCATCGGTTCAGAATATCACGGCCGGCACGTTGGTAATCACGGCCTGATTTCTGCCCTGAGCTTCAACGGCAACAAAACAATCACCACCGGTGGGGGCGGGGCAATTCTTACCAACGACGACCACCTGGCGCAGCAGGCAAGACACCTGACCACTACCGGCAAAGTTACCCACATCTGGGAATACCATCACGACTGCATCGCATATAATTACCGTCTGCCGAACATCAATGCCGCTCTGGGTTGCGCCCAGCTTGAACAGTTAGGCGACGTCATCATGAAAAAACGTGTACTCGCCAGCCGCTATCAGCATGAATTCAAACAGGTTGCTGACCTGAGTTTCTTTAACGAGATGCCTGGCGTTAAAAGCAATTACTGGCTGAATGCAGTTATTCTCAAAACTCCCGACATGGAAACCCGCAATCAGCTGCTCAACACTCTTAACGCCGATGGCATCATGGTGCGCCCAATCTGGAACCTTATGAACCGCCTGCCAATGTATGCCGCTTGCCCTGCCGCTGACCTGAGCATTTCGCATCAACTCGAACAATCAGTAATCAATATCCCGAGCAGCCCGTCTTTCTAATCGTCTTCTGATCGCCGCGCTAAAAGCCCGCTAAAATGAGCAGATCAGAAACCAGGCACCCGCCAGGTCGAAAACGCCGGCACGATCACGCCCAATGGTAGAGTTGCCTCGTCACCAATGACTGAACCCGGCCCCACGTATGTTCGACCCGAGAGGTGGGCGAAATCACCGGTATTACTGTCGTGATCAACGCAGGCACCGATATTAACAATTCCCTGTCTGCCGATCACGGCATTCGGCTGAATCACCGCACCGGCACAGACAACGGTGCCTGCGCCAAGCCTGGCCTGCGATGAAACGCAGGCGGCCGGATGCACAAGCACCGGCCAGATCAAACAAACCAATCGTTCACAAATGCTTTTTCGCACCTGGTTGTTGCCAATGGCGATGCAGGCCTGCCCAGTCAGACTGGCTGGCAGATCGGCGATACGGCCTTTAACTTCAACGGCGGCGACGATTTTTCCATGGGTTTCTTCGCGGTCATCATAAATTGCCGCAGGCTCGAAGCCAAGCAATCTGGCTATTTCGATGACCACGGCCGCGTGCCCGCCAGCGCCAAGAATGATTATCTGCTTCGGTTTTTTCATCGTAGAATATTAGCAGCAAACGAGTCTATTCGTTGTAGGCAAAGGTTTGAAAGCCATGCTGCTGGCACAACTCATCGCGGCGTGCCGTTTCGAGGTCAGAGCGCACCATTTCGGCTACCAGTTCTTCAAGAGTGGTTTTTGGCCGCCAGCCAAGCTGTTTAAAGGCTTTGGTCGGGTCGCCGAGCAGGGTTTCGACTTCAGTTGGTCTGAAATAACGGGCATCAACCTTGACAATCTGCTGGCCAGGCCGCACCTTAAAGTCTTTATCGGTGCTGTTAACAGCCGCAACCGTGCCAATTTCATCGATTCCATCGCCCTGCCAGCCGATTTCGATGCCAAGTTCGGCAGCGGCAGCATTGACAAAATCACGCACTGACTTCTGGCGGCCAGTGGCGATAACGTAATCGTCGGGTTTTTCCTGTTGCAGCATCAACCACTGCATTTCGACGTAATCACGGGCATGCCCCCAGTCGCGCAGAGAATTCAGATTGCCCAGAAACAGGCAATCTTGCAGGCCCAGCGCAATGCGTGAAATCGCCCGGGTAATCTTGCGGGTCACGAAAGTTTCGCCGCGCATCGGTGATTCGTGATTAAAAAGAATGCCATTACAACCAAAAATTCCATAGGCTTCGCGGTAATTCACGGTGATCCAGTAGGCATAAAGCTTGGCAACCGCATAGGGTGATCGCGGGTAGAACGGGGTAGTCTCGCGCTGGGGGGTTTCTTGAACCAGACCGAACAATTCTGAGGTCGATGCCTGGTAAAACCGGGTATGCTTTTCGAGCCCGAGAATACGAATAGCTTCGAGCATGCGCAAAGTGCCGATTCCATCAGCATTCGCCGTATATTCAGGCGAGTCAAAGGAAACGGCCACGTGACTCTGGGCGGCCAGATTGTAGATCTCGTGCGGGCGAACCTGCTGAATAATGCGAATCAGGTTCGTCGAATCGGTCATGTCACCGTAATGCAGCGAAAAGCGGCGGTTATCGACGTGCGGGTCCTGGTAAAGGTGGTCGATGCGGTCGGTGTTGAACAGCGAAGAACGGCGCTTGATACCGTGAACTTCGTAACCCTTCTTCAGAAGAAATTCTGCGAGATAGGCGCCATCCTGGCCGGTTACACCGGTTATCAAAGCTATTTTATTCATTCTGTTAACCCCGTTGACTATATTGAAACCCGCGACGCGGGCCTGAGCATTACGAACACAGCTTCTACTTATTCAAACCCAGTCGTTCGCGCTGGTATTTTTCGCGCAGGGGTTCCCACCACCACTTGTTGTCGAGATACCATTGCACGGTTTTGCGCAGCCCGGTTTCAAAAGTTTCGGCCGGTTTCCAGCCCAGTTCACGCTCGATCTTACCGGCATCAATGGCGTAACGCATATCGTGGCCAGGCCGATCAGCGACGAAAGTGATCTGCTCACCGTATTTGCGGCCATCGGCACGGGGCTTCAGGTCATCGAGAATAGAACAGATGGTTTTGACGACCTCAATATTCTGCTTTTCGTTGTGCCCGCCGATGTTATAGGTCTGGCCCGGTGTGCCCTTCAGCAGCACGGTGCACAAAGCCCGGGCATGGTCTTCAACGTAGAGCCAGTCGCGAATCTGGTCGCCCTTTCCATAGATTGGCAGCGGCTTGCCTTCGAGGGCGTTAAGAATGACCAGCGGAATCAATTTTTCAGGAAAATGGCAAGGGCCATAGTTGTTCGAACAATTGGTAATCAGCGCCTTGAGACCGAAGGTGCGCTGCCACGAGCGCACCAGATGATCAGAACTGGCCTTGCTGGCAGAATAGGGCGAACTCGGGTCATAGGGTGTTTCTTCGGTGAACAGGCTGTCGTCAAGATCAAGATCACCATAAACTTCATCAGTGCTGACATGATGAAAACGAAAATCAGGGTGGTCTTTGGCATAATGGCGGGCCACTTCAAGAAGCGTGTAGGTGCCGATTATATTGGTCTGAATGAAAGCCGCCGGCCCGTCGATACTGCGGTCAACATGCGATTCGGCCGCCAGATGCATAATCGCATCAGGCCGGTGTGCCGCAAATACCTGCTCGACCGCGTTTCGGTCGCAGATATCAACCTGAACAAAGCGATAGCGGTCAGAGGTGTCGATTTCTTTTAATGAAGCCAGATTACCGGCGTAGGTAAGCTTATCGAGGTTAACGACCTGGTGGTCAGTGTTTTTAATCAGATGCCTGATTACGGCTGAACCAATAAAACCGGCGCCGCCGGTAACGATGATCTTCATTGTTGCTCCTTTTAAAAGGCTACGCCAGGTAACCTGAAAATGCTTTTATGAGAATATTTTTAGCAGATAATCAGGCTGACGGCAACCGAAAACTGCCGGCCCCAGCAAAAGCCACCTGCTGCACTCGGCCAAAACTTCTGCACCTCATCGATTTTGCACTACAAAAATTATACTTCGCGAAGGACCAGATGAACTGCCGATTACGACAAATCGGCTGCCGAGAAAGGTTTTGGCAATTTGTTACCCAGTCGCCCGTCTTTGCGTATATAGTAATGTAATTATTAAAAATTCTATTCAACCCTTTGATGAAAGGCAGATAATATGAGGCAATTCAAAAGATTTTCTGTGCTGATGCTGATTGCGGCAGCCATGCTGACGACCGGTTGCGATGCGACCAAGATACTCGACGTTATCACCAAGGTAGCTGAGGGGGTACAAAAAGCCATCCCCGCTATCAAAGAAGTAGTTAACACCGTGCAGCAGGTAACCCAGGGCGACAACACAGCCACCCCTGCTCCAAATACTCCCGCTACCGAAACCCCGGCCAAAAACGATGCCGCCGTGGTGGTCACCAACCCGGGCGACGAAGAAGAAGTTGGCAACAACCCCACAACCCCAACCTCGACCGGCACTTCCACCGCCACTGACACCACCGGCAACGATTCAGAAGCCGCCCTCGCGAACTACCGCGGTGGGCGACTCGCACCGGCAGAGTTCGGCAGACTCTTTGGCCCGGCAGCTCAAGAAGCCAGCCGTCGTTCCGGCGTTCCCGCATCGATCATTCTGGCCCAGGCAGCACTTGAAACCGGCTGGGGCAGCTCGTCAATCGGCAATGCAAAAAATCTTTTCGGTATCAAGGGAACCGGCCCGGCGGGTTCGGTAACCGTACCAACCCAGGAATACCGCAATGGTCGCATGGTCACCGAAAATGCCTCATTCAGAAAATACAACACCTGGCAGGAATCAATCGAAGACCACAGCCGGTTGCTGCAGAATTCCCGCTATGCCAACGCGATGCGCAACAGAGATAACCCGGATCAATTTGCCCGGGAGCTTCAGAGGGCCGGTTACGCTACTGACCCCGAATACGCCAGCAAACTGATCAGCATCATGAAATCCAACAACTTCTACCGTTTTAACTGACGCCCGCCCAGGAGATCAACCATGAAAAAAATCATCTTCACGCTTTTATTAGCCATATTTTTCGGCAGTCTGCCAATGTTGCACGCCTCAGAAGCCATTGCCAGCCTCTCGCTGCAGCTTAAGGGTATCGACACCCCGGTAATAATCGAAAAATTAAATGCCGCTGATGGCATCAGTCTCAAAATTTCGGGCAACAGCGACAATTTGCTTTTCGACTCAGGAATCATCGGCTCAGAGAACAAGCTTTTCGTGGTCGCTGATCAGGCAACTGGCCTGGGCACCTTCGACTTTGATGGTGACGGCAATGTAGAAATCCTCGCTTCGGCTTTTTACGGCCCGAAAGCAAGTGCTCTTTATGTTTACAGGTTTGACCCGGCCAGCAAAAAATTCTCGCCAGTCAGATTTTTGAACAGCTCTGACCCTGAATTATCAACTGACTTCATGACCTCAGACCTTCGCCAGGAAGACGGTCAGGATATGGTAGTCAAAGCCGATGGCAGCATCGTCGCCCTCGGGCTGATCTACCCGGCAAAACCCGACGAAACACCCGTTCAGGGCTTATACACCTGGAAATTTTCGAATGGTGAGTTCAAGCTGATCGACAAAAAAGCAGTCACCGCAGATTGACCCGCAAAAAAACGGGGGCCAGTTCAGAGATGACCCGGCCCCCGTTTTTTTGCGTTCAGGAGCGCCCGTAGGTATCTTCAAAGCGCACGATATCGTCTTCGCCAAGATAACTGCCGCTCTGAACTTCGATGAGTTCAAGCGGAATGCGGCCAGGGTTTTCGAGGCGATGTGACTGGCCAAGAGGTATATAGGTCGATTGATTTTCGCTGAGAATGATGACTTCGTCGCCTTTGGTAATTTTGGCGGTGCCTTTGACGACGATCCAGTGCTCAGCCCGGTGATAATGCATCTGCAGAGACAGCGTCGCGCCCGGATTAACGGTTATGCGCTTCACCTGAAAGCGCTCTGAGATATCAACGGCTTCGTAGGTGCCCCATGGTCGGTTAACCCGCCGGTGGTTGACCGCCTCAATGCGTTTGGCAATCCGCAACTGATCAACAATGGCCTTAACATCCTGCACCTGCGACTTGTGAGCTACCAGCACCGCGTCTGCCGTTTCGACAATGACATAATCTTCGACCCCAACCGCTGCCACCAGGCGATTCGAAGCGAGAATGCATGAATTTTTAACATTCTGGGTCAAAACATCGCCGGTAACCACATTTCCGGAAGCATCAGCCGGATTTACGTCGGCGAGGGCCGCCCAGGAACCGATGTCGTTCCAGCCTGCATCGAGAGGAATCATTGCCCCACAGTCGGTCTTTTCCATGACGGCGTAATCGAGAGAAATTGAGGGGCTTGAACAGAAAGCTTCTTTTTCGAGCCTGACAAAATCAGGGTCACCCAGGCCAGCCTTAAGAGCTTTGCTGCATGCCGGTGAAATTTTGGGGCTGTATTTTTTGATTTCGGCCAGTAAAACCGAAGGTTTGAACATGAACATGCCGCTGTTCCAGAAATAGTTGCCGGCTTTCAGGTATTTTCTGGCGGTTGGCAGATCAGGTTTTTCAACAAATGCCTCGATCACCAGGGCTTCACGGCTCTTAACAGATTTTCCGGCTCTGATATAACCGTAACCTGTTTCGGGCGAAGAAGGAACGATGCCGAAGGTAACGAGCCGACCGTCCAGGGCTTCTTTGAAGCCTTTGCGCACCGCGGCATGAAAAGCCACCTGATCTTTGATCACGTGGTCGGCGGGCAGAACTAGCATGACTTCGTCACCCTTTTCCTGGTGCAGAGCGGCAACTGCCACTGCCGGGGCAGTGTTGCGACCGGCTGGTTCAAGTATGATCGCCGCCGGTTTGCAGCCGATCTGGCGCATCTGTTCGGCGACCAGAAAACGATGATCTTCGTTACAGATAATGATCGGGGCATTAACCTCATTCAGGCCGCTGAGGCGTAGCACGGTATCCTGAATCATTGTATGCGAGCCGGCAAGCGGTAGAAACTGCTTGGGATAAAGTTCACGCGACAAGGGCCAGAGTCTGGTTCCGGCGCCGCCAGAAAGGATTACTGGTGTTATTCTGCTCATTTTTCTTTCCTCAAAGTTTGATTCTTGCTGCAAGATAGCATGTCATATCAATAATTTAAAGCAAGAAACTCCGCAAAATTGAATTACTCTTTGCTGTTGCCCAGTTAATAATAAATCCTGCAAAACAAAGCTGAGGCAGTTCAACGGCCCGGCCTATCAGCCGGGTTGCTTTTTCTACAGCGATTCCTCACTTCGTTCGTCACAAGCTTCCGAAAAAGCAATCCCGTCTTCTCTCCGGGCCTGTTTACAATTTAACAGGTGCAACAGTTTCAGGAAATTATCAATAATAAATCCTGCAAAACAAAGTTGAGGCAGTTCAACGGCCGCCGATAAGGGTGAGCAGTTCTTCAGTTCGGGCACGCATCAAAGGTTCATTGGCGCGTGACTCAACATTAAGCCTGATGACAGGTTCGGTATTTGATGCACGCAGATTAAAACGCCAGTCACTGTGTTCGATGCTGATTCCGTCAGTTTCGTCACAAGAGACCGCGCCAGGTGAATACTTCTGGCGAACCACATCGAAAAGCATCTGCGGGTCTTCGACCCGGCGGTTGATTTCGCCGCTGGCCGGAAATTTCTGCTGGCGTTCAGCGACGAGTTGCCCGAGGGTTTTGCCGCTGGCGCTGATCAGGCCATAAACCAGCAACCATGGGATCATACCGCTGTCGCAGTAGGCAAATTCTTTAAAATAGTGATGGGCGCTCATTTCTCCGCCATAAACCGCATCTTCTTCGCGCATACGGGCTTTAATAAAGGCATGCCCCGTCTTGCTCATCACGGGTATTCCGCCATTCTGCCTGACAATATCGATCGTATTCCAGGTCAGGCGGGGGTCATGAATGATACGTGCACCGGGTTTGCGCTTCAAAAAGCTTTCAGCGAGCAAGCCGACAATGTAATAGCCTTCTATAAAACCGCCCTTTTCATCAAAGAGAAAGCATCGGTCAAAATCGCCATCCCAGGCAATGCCGAAATCAGCGCCATTCTTGATTACCGCTTCAGATGTTGCATGGCGATTTTCAGGCAGCAAAGGGTTCGGAATGCCGTTCGGGAAAGTTCCATCAGGCTGATGATGCACTTTTATAAAATCGCATGGCAGATAATTTTCGAGCAGATCGATAACCGGGCCGGCGCAACCGTTGCCAGGGTTGACGACGATCTTGAGTGGTTTCAGGGCTTCACAGTCAACGTAACCAAGCAGGTGTTCAATATATTTTTCTTTAAAATCCTGAACAGTGGTTGTTCCGCTGTGCAAGACTTCATGAAAAGTCCCTCGCGCCGCCAGATCTCGAATTACGTTTAGCCCATCATCGCCACTGATCGGTCTTGAACCATGCCGCACGAATTTCATACCGTTGTAATCGATGGGATTGTGGCTGGCAGTTACCATAATGCCACCGTCAAAGCCTTCCCGGAAGGTGGCAAAATAAATCTCTTCGGTGCCGCACAGACCGATATCAACGACATCGGCACCACCGACCATCAGGCCATCAATAAGCGCCTGGCAAAGAGACTGGCTGCTGGTGCGAATATCACGGCCCACCACCACGCGCTCAGGCTTGAGAAAACTTGTATAAGCGCGACCGATTCGGTAGACAACATCTTCGTTTAGCTCATCAGGCAAGCGCCCACGCACATCATAGGCCTTAAAACAATTTAAACATTTATAACTGAAAGCCATGAAAAATTGCCCCCGTTTCAGTCTGATGATTTATAACCGCTATTGCTGTCGTTTTTGCACAATTGCCCGACCAAGAATTGCAAAAACAGCCATCTCAGATGAGACGGCTGTTTTGGGTCGGGGCGACTGGACTCGAACCAGCGACTTCATGGTCCCGAACCATGCGCGCT
>DAOPYA010000030.1:0-45539 GCA_035352635.1 Candidatus Rifleibacterium sp. | reverse complement strand
TCAGGCAATTACTCACAGGAATATCTATCAGCCTATACTTTCCTGCCAGCGGGACCGCGGGCTTTGCCCTGTATTTTGTCAACGGATACAACCTTGTGCCTCTGCCGCCACCAAGAATAACGCTCATGGGTAGATCCTGGTCGGTGCGAATCGTTGCTTCGCCGCTGTTTTTGCCGAGTTGTGAGAACCCGGCTTTAAAGCTCGATAGAATCACCGGGATCGATTTGATCAGCGAAAAGATACCTGCAAAGGCGACGCCACCAGCGCCGATATAACGAATATAGCGCGACCAGATCTGTCCTGGGCCCATATCTTTGATCAGGTTAAGCATTTCAGGGTAAATCGGTGTGGCGCTGTGTTCGCCGAACAGACAGATCAGCGGTATGAGAACCAGCCAGCCGAAAATGCCGCCGCTGAGCATGATTGCTGCGATTTCAGGGCCGATAATGTAACCGACGCCAAGCAGTTCGGGGGTTACTTCAGCACCGACTTCTGAGCCTTTAAAACCGGGAATATGCGTGGCAGGTTCCTTGCTCCAAAGCCCGAAGAGACGGTTGTGCATCAGCAACTGGTAGATGGCGCCGATGCCCATTCCCTGAAACAGGGTTTTGGCCTTCGATATATCACCCTGACCGGCGACGAGAACCTCGGCACAGGCCGTTCCCTCTGGGTAAGGCAACTTGCCGTGTTCTTTGACAATCAGGTAACGACGCAGCGGAATCATGAACAGAACGCCGATGGTACCGCCAACAATCGCAATTACCGATATTTCGAGCTTTGAGGGTTCCAGGCCCCAGATGAAAAATGCCGGAATCGTGAAGATAACGCCGGCCGCCAGAGATTCACCAGCAGAACCGATTGTCTGCACAAGGTTGGTTTCGAGAATCGTGCCCTGTTTGAAGAAAATGCGAAAAATGGCTACTGCCATGACCGCCGCCGGAATTGAAGCCGAGACGGTCAAACCGACTTTGAGGCCAAGATAGGCATTGGCCGCCCCGAAAATCACCCCAACCAGAATGCCAATAATTATGGCTTTTCGGGTAAATTCATCGGGTGACTCACTCGGCGAAATAAAACTCGGGTAGTCCTTGCCATCAATAGCTTCGTAGGCTTTTGGCGAAAGCTTGTCTTTCTGACTCATATTCTCTCCTCTGTTTGGCTTGAGCGTCAAAAATAACACAGCCCTGCCGGCAGCGCAATAAATGAAGCTTCGGCTGACTTGCAGTTACAGATTTTTTCAGATAGCGGGGCCTGCTGTGTTAATATTTACAAACCGGTTCGTAGATGCAGGTCTGGCAAACATTGCCAAGGCAAGGCGAAACTGGGTTGATCCGGGTGCTCAAAACATCAGCAGCGCTGGTTATACCGGCAAGGAGAGCTTTCTGTGCAGGAATGTCTGAGCTTCATTCGCATGATTTTGCCGTTCGTCAAAAAATACCGCTGGCTTTGTGGCTTCATTTTTCTGGCCCTGTTGGTGGAAATGGCGTTCAATGCCGCGTTGCCCATGTGTTTTAAATTTATCGTCGATAATATTCTTCTGGGCGACCAGAAAGGTGTCTTCGGAAGCCTGTTGAGCGGTATGATGATTGGCGCGGTGCTGGTGTCATTAATTGGTCTGGCCCGTGACCGTTATTATGCCACCTTGACTGCAAGAATTCTAAGTGACATCAGGCAGTTGATGTTCTCACATTTGAACGCCCTTTCGATGAACTTCTATTCAAAGGCCAAAATTGGTGATCTGATTTCACATTTTTCGAATGATCTGTATGTTGTCGAAGTTGCGATTTCCGATGCCGTTTCCTGGGCGATTCTTCCTGGGCTTGACATGCTGGCAAGTGTTGTTCTGCTGTTCACAATTGACTGGCGCCTTGCCTGTATTTCGATGCTGGTATGGCCTGTTTGCCTCATCGGGCCGAAAATATTTGCACCACGGGTGGCCGGCGAGAGTTATCAGCTGAAACAGGCTGAAGCTGATACTCTCAGCATCATTCAGGAGAGTCTCTCAGCTCAGCCGGTTATCAAATCCTATAATCTTGCCAGCCCGCTTATCGAGAGGTTTCGCGGTCAGAATGAAGTGCTTACCCGCATTTGTTCAAGACTGGCATTTTTCGGTTCTCTGGTAGAACGCTCAGCAAATGTTGGTGTGCTGATTCTTCAGGTGCTGGTGCTTGGCATTGGTGCGGTTATGGTATCGCGACAGATGCTTACTCTTGGCTCTTTAACCGCATTTCAGACGATTTTTGCCAACCTGAGCAATTCGTTATCGAGTTTAACCCAATATTTGCCTGAAATGGTTGAAGCCACGGGTGGTATGCGCCGTATTGATGAACTGTTGCGCGAGACCCCGCAAGTTGATGAGAGTTTGCCTGGCCGCGAACTCGATAAAATAAATGGTGAAATCACCTTCAAAGCTGTGTCGTTCGGTTACTCACCAGAGCGGCTTAACCTCAAAGCTGTTGATCTGGTTATCGGCCAGGGCAGATCGGTGGCATTCGTCGGGCCGAGCGGCTCAGGCAAAAGCACGATTCTCAATCTTGCCATGCGTTCTTACGACCCGCTTGCCGGTTCGGTGCAGGTTGATGGCATAGATTTGCGTGATCTTTCACTGGCCAGTTTGCGTGCTCATACTGCCGTAGTGTTTCAGGAAAGCTTTCTGTTTAACGCCTCTATCAGAGAAAACATTCGCATCGGGCGCCTGGATGCCACTGATGCTGAAATCGAATCAGCAGCCCGGGCAGCCGAAATTCATGATGCGATCATCAAGTTGCCAGCCGGCTACAATACCCTGGCTGGCGAGCGTGGCCGCAACCTTTCCGGTGGGCAGCGACAGCGTATTGCTATTGCCCGGGCAATTCTGCGCGACCCGGGCATTCTGATTCTAGACGAGGCGACTTCGGCTCTTGACCAGCTCACCGAAGACTCGATCAACAAGACGCTCCTGCACCTCTGCCGCAATCGCACCACTCTTTCGGTGACACATCGTCTGTCGTCAGTGAAGCATGTCGATCAGATTAATTATCTCGAAGACGGCCAGATAATTGAAAGTGGCTCATTCGCAGAGTTGATGGCTTTGAATGGTGCCTTTCACAGCCTGTGGGAAAAACAGCAGGGCTTCAGCCTCGCTGAAGATGGCACTGTTTCAGTCACGGCTGAACGCATTCGCTCTATTCCGATTTTCAGCGTTCTTGACCCCGAAATCGTTAATTCACTGGTTAAACTGTTCGCCAGCGAAAATGCCCAGCCGGAACGCGTGGTGACCGCCGAGGGCGATATTGGCGAGCATCTGTATCTTATTGTGCGCGGCAAGGTTGAAGTCTTAAAACGTTTGCCTGATGGCAGTCAGGCTCAGCTGGCAGTTCTTTCAGACGGTGACTTCTTCGGCGAAATCGCATTGTTGCGGGCAGTGCCACGCACCGCCACGGTTAAAACACTGACGCATTGCGTTTTTCTCACCATGCATCGACGGCATTTCCTGAACTTTATTCAGCACCACCCAGAATTAAAAAAGAAGGTCGAAGCTACGGTTAAAGAGAGATTGTCGCACGTTGATGCACTTTCATTCAATATCAGCACCGGTATGACCGGAAAACAGCCCGCCATTTCAGCCTGATTGCTGCTTGTATTTTGAGTTGTCAGCCCGGCAAACTCTGGTTTTGCTGCCGTGGCTTTTGTTTGTGATGGTAAAATGGTTCCATTTGCCTGCGTTTCTGCTAAAATAGGGTTAGCAGATAATTCTGCCTGGAGGGAAACATGAAAAGCCTGGTTCTGGTATTGCTTTTGTGTTTGTGCGTTTGCGGAGGTCATGCAATGATAATAGAAGCTGGTCTTGATGAACTGGTTCAGGGTGCCGACCTGATTGTCGTCGCTGACGTTGAGGGTGTTAAAACTGTCGGGCAGCTTGAATCAGGCGTAACGGTTATCGCTAATCTGGTTAAGGTCGATGAACCACTTAAAGGTCAGGCTGCCGTCGGTGAAAAGCTCAAAATCAAGACTTACGGCATGATCGAAGATAACGCTGAACTTGTTGAGGGCGGCAAAGTGCTGCTGTTTCTAAAGAAAGTTGATGATCATTATCAGGTGCATCTTGGCATACAGGGCTGCTGGCCGATTGACTCGCAAACCGGCAAGTTGACCGGCATGGGTGACGGCAAGACCCTCGAAGATGTTAAAGACTCAATAAAACGCCCGCCGACTCCCAAAACTGTCGTCGAACCCGTCAGCCTCTAAAAAAATCTGTTCAGCAAGCTGCAAACCACTTTTGCTTCTCTGATTCGTGCTTACTTTTATTGCAGCTTAGTTAGCAAACACTGTATGTATGCAAAACTGCCTGCGAAAGAGTGTGATGCTGGTGAGCGAAGCAGATTGGTGGCCATATTTTTAATGCGCTCTTATATCAACAGATAACCGAGAGCTAATTGTTAAAAGCCCCCGGGTTTTCGAGTAAAAAGAATTTTAAATATTAAAAAACCGGCTATCGCACAATCTGTGCAAGAGCCGGTTTTTTTAACGCGTCTTCGTCAGATACTGGCGGTGCCAGTTGCTACCGGAGGTTTGAGGTATTCTGTGCCGCCGAGAACATTATTTTTGATGAAGTTATAGCGATCCATATCCATTTTTGTGCCGTAAGCGGTGACAAAGAAGCCGTTTTCAATGCGGCCGCCCATGATATAGAGGGCTACTGAGTCTGCCATGTCTTCATAGGGTTTAGTTTTGCCGTAGGCGCTTGGGCAACTGCCGATAATCTTGTCGCCAGGCCAGAACTGCGCTTGCCAGTTGCGGTAAACTTCGGGGTAGGTGTTCTGAAAGCAGTGGGCCATTTCGTGCGCCAGAGTTTTCTTGAACTGAAATCTGATTTGAACCAGTTGTTCTTCACTCGTCGGAGCTCTGCCGAGAGTTTCAGTCATTGAATCAATCATGGCCTGCGAGAGTTTTGTGCCGGCATCAAGCATGTGAACACGGCGTTCGCAGAAGCTGACATAACCAATAACCCCTTCAGGAGCACCTTCGGGTGGTTCTTTGTCGCGCAGAATGACGTCTGTTGCATTGCGATAGTTTTTGGGCAGGGTGGCCAGCAGCTCATTAGCCAGTTTTAGCTGAGATTCAGACCAGGGTGAGGTGCCATTGGCGGCTTCGATGCCGTATTTGCTTGTCATTATGGCTTTCTGGTCATCGATGGGGTCACCGGTGCCAGTGCCAGTCGAGGTTGAAGTCGAAGTTGAGGTGCTGGTCGTTGTAGAAGTTGTGGTAGAAGTGCTGGTACCCGTAGTGGTTGAGGTTGTTGTGCCAGTAGAGGTGCTGGTAACTGTTGCTGTCGAAGTTGCGGTCGTGGTAGCGGTAGAAGTATTCGTAACCGTCGCTGTCGAAGTTGCGGTCGTGGTAGCGGTAGAAGTATTGGTAACCGTCGCTGTCGAAGTTGCGGTCGTGGTAGCGGTAGAAGTATTGGTAACTGTCGCTGTCGAAGTTGCGGTCGTGGTAGCAGTAGAGGTGTTGGTAACCGTCGCCGTAGAAGTTGCTGTAATGGTAGAAGTAGCGGTTGCGGTCGAGGTAACGGTGGCTGTGCCGGTGGCCGTTGATGTCGAGGTTGATGTGTCGGTAATTGTGGCTGTACCTGTGGCGGTTTCGGTGGGCGGCAAAATTTTAACGCAGTCGATGATTTTGAAACCAAGGTTGACGCCGCCGAGTTTGCCCAGAAGAATACGGGTCATACTGTCAATGAGATCTGTGACCCTCTGAAGTTCGGCAGTGTCGGTGGCGATTTCGACCGTGGCCGACGAATTATCGGTTATTACAACGGCTTCAGTGGCCCAGGTGGCCTCAGGGTAAGCGGCAGCAGCATTCTCTTCTTCGAGAACCGCCGCATCGATTGCCTGATAAATCGTATCGACATAGCTTTCGCTTTGCGCGAAGGCAGGCGAAGCATGCAAGGCAGCAAAATAAAGCATCAGCAGCATCAGCAGCATAAATTTTGTGCGCATAAAAACCTCCGACGGTACATCTCCACACTCATTATACCTTTTTTTTGGTCATGTCGCCCGATTGGTTCGAATTTCTCTTGGCAGACGGGTTTTGTTTATTTTTCTTCGGGTTCTCGTCGCTGGTGCCGATATAAATGATGCAGAAATGGCTGGTTCAGGTTTCTGTGATAATGCATATCAGGTAAAAAATTGCACCGGCATAGAATAAAAGGCAAACAGATCGGCGGCGTGCTGCTTTTGATTTCAGTATTTTTTTCTGGAATCATGCCTGTTCACGCATTCGACATGCCATCAATCGATACCCAGAAGTTTCCGGTCGAGATTTATGGCGATTATCTCGAATACCGCACGAAAGCTGAGCAGATCGTTACCAAGGGTAAGGCTTACATTGCTTATCAGGATATGAAAATCAGCGCCGAAAACATACAGGCAAATACCAAAAGTGAAGATATTTTTGCCCAGGGCAAAGTTGACTTCTGGAAAGGCTACGATCAGACGACCGGCGATTTTCTCGCTTACAACATGAAGTCTGGTGAAGGCTGGATGCGTGATGCCGAGATTCGAAAAAATCGCAATTTTTTTAAGGCTAAAGATGTTTATGTCAGCCCCAAATACAGTGTTGCGCATGACATGATGCAGACAACCTGCGATGACACTGAACACCCTCATTATCGCCTGATCAGCAAAAAAATTGAAACCTACCCGGGCAAATCGATGACCCTTGAAGGTCTGCGGGCGAAATGGAAAGGCAAGACCATCTACCACAAGGGCCGGGATTATTCAGAGTATAAAAATCGCGAGAAGTTTTTTCATACCCGCCAGGGCACTTCTTCCATTGACGGTATTTATTTTAAATTCAGCACTGACCTGATGGTTAATGAACAGCTTTCGGGCAAATTCAATGCTGATATGTTCGAGAGACGCGGCAATGGTTTTGGCTTCAATGGCACCTACTCAGGTGGTGAAAAAGGCAACGGTTCACTGTATTTTTATCAACTGAACGAAAGCAAGCGTAATCACACCAACACCCAGATGAATCTGACTCACAACTACACCTTTTCGGGCGGCGAAACCCTGGGCACCAGCCTCGTTTATTCAGGCGACCAGTATACCGGCCAGGCAGAAAACCAGGATCTTACCGTTCAGGTTAACTACCGCCCGGTTTTGAATTTCATGACCATGAACGTGGTGGCCAACAAATTCTACGATCTTGACGGTGACGAATATGATCAGGATAACGGTTACCAGTTGCTTAACCGGCTTCCCGAAATTAATTTTACCCTGCCGGTTTTTACAACTCCCGGCGTGCCGCTTTCATTCAACTTTTCTGGTATGTATGGCCGCTACGAAGAGGGTCGTCTCGACGATACCAGCGAAACCGAGAAGAAAGATGCCCGGGTCAGCGTCACGGTGCCGACTATTCAGGTTCATGAACGTTTTGACCTGACGCCCTCTTATAATTTGCAGAAGAGTTACTACTCGGGTGGTATTTCCCGTGAAAACGGCTCTACCATGGTGCGTGCAAATCACAAGTTTTCGAATGTCACCAATCTTGAGTTCAATTACAACATTTCTACCTCAAAAGGCGAGTCGCCGTTTCAGTTTGACTCATTCACCAATACTGATGTCTTTTCGACCCGCCTGCGCTTTTCAGAGAATTCCTGGACTTTCAACCCGATCAACTTTAATTACAATCGTGTCAGAAGCCGTCTCGAGCAGGTTTACTGGGATTACTCGCGGCGTTCACGCCAGGATGCTTACCGCAACTGGGAATTCTTCATTCGCAGAGATTATGTTCCTGACGACGTTTCACTCGGAAAAATGGATATGACCAAGTTCACTCCTGGCAACATGAGTGCCCGCTATCGTCTGGCTTCTAACCTCTGGTCATTCGATACCAGTATTACTTACCCTCATGAATACCAGCGCATAACCAATACTTCCTTCAATTATCAGGCGACGATCAGGCCGCTCTGGGCCGTCACAGCCTCTGGCAACTACAATCATCTCAACGAAAAGTTCAGCCCGCTGACGGTTGGTCTGGTGCGTGACCTGCACTGCTGGGAAGCCCGGGCCGAATACAATCACGAGCGCAAAGAATTCTGGATCGAGTTTTATCTAAAGGCCTACCCTGAAGACACTGGTCGTTTCAGATACGGCATGGAAGACAACAAGCTTGAAGCCAAGCTGGCGGCCTACGATCAGTTGACGCAGCGTTACGATGCCGCCAACCAATGATGCAATCCTGATGGCCGCCACTGCATTTTTGGCAAGCCGTGGGTGCCATCACTATAAATCTTGAAATATTCTGTTGCACCTGTGTATCATGAACCATCGTACATGGTGGAGGAACAGTTGATGAAGATATTCGCAGGCTCAGATCATGGCGGCTTCGAACTGAAAAAGACCCTCATAAAGCGTCTCCAGGAACTGGGTCACCAGGTTGAAGATCTCGGCACTCATTCTCTTGCTTCATGCGACTACCCCGATTACGCTCATGCCGTTGCGGCAAGTGTCATTGCTGAGCCGGGTTCATACGGTTTGCTGACCTGCGGTTCAGGAATCGGGATATCGATTGCTGCCAACCGGCATCATGGCATCAGGGCTGCTTTGTGTCACTGCTCACTCGAGGCTGAACTGGCACGCCGTCACAACGATGCAAATGTACTGGTCATGGGTGGCCGGCTGGTCGGCGATGTTTTGGCTGTCGATATACTCGAAAAGTTTCTTGCCGCGGATTTTGAAGGTGGTCGTCACACAAACCGTGTCAACAAAATTGAATTAACTCAGTAAGGACGGCAATAAGATGGGAAAACTTGTAATTGTCGATCATCCGCTTGTAAAGCACAAAATCACCTTTTTACGCTCGAAACACACTGATGTTCAGGTGTTTCGGCAGCTGATGCAGGAACTGTCGATGTTGCTGGCCTATGAAGCCACCCGGAACATACCGGTCGAAAACATTACCTGCGAAACCCCTCTGATGGAAGCTGAAGCCCATCATATTTCTACCGGCACCCTCGGAGTTATTCCGATTTTACGGGCCGGTCTAGGTATGGTTGATGGCCTTTTGAGCTTTATGCCGATGGCCCGGGTCGGTCATATCGGTTTATACCGCGACCACGTGACCCTTAAGCCGGTTGAATATTATTGCAAACTTCCTCAGAACCTCGCCGACATGGAAGTATTCGTTCTTGACCCGATGCTGGCTACCGGTGGCACTGTGGCCAAAGCAATCGAACTCATCAAAAAGGCCGGGGCAAAAAAAATCAGATTTCTCTGCGTCGTTACCTGCCCTGAAGGCGTCGAATTTCTTCAGAAAGCTCACCCTGACGTCGATATCTATACCTGTGTCATGGATAAATGCCTGAACGATAAGGGTTACATTCTGCCGGGTCTTGGCGACGCCGGAGACAGACTTTATGGAACCAAATAAACCGGATTTACCTGTTTTTGACCATATTTCCGAGCGACCGAGCTGGGATGTCTACTTTTTGCGCATTTCCAGACTGGTTGCCCAGAGATCTACCTGCCTGCGCCGCCAGGTTGGTGCGGTGATTGTTCGTGAAAACCGCATGCTGGCGACTGGTTATAACGGTGCTCCGGTTGGCATTGCCCACTGTTTTCAGCTGCCAGGTGGCTGTCTGCGCGAAGCGCAGGGTATCCCTTCGGGCCAGCGTCAGGAGCTTTGCCGGGGTCTGCATGCCGAGCAGAACGCGATTTTGCAGGCTGCGGCGTTCGGTGTTTCCCTGAAGGGCAGTGACTGTTATTGTACTCACCAGCCCTGTGTTACCTGCGCAAAGATGCTCATCAATGCTGGAATCAAGCGGGTGGTTTTTCTTGGAGATTACCCTGATGAACTCTCTCTTGAAATGCTTAAAGAAGGCAAGATTACGCTCGAAAGGATAGAAATAGACTGAGTCATGGCAAAAATTCTCATTGAGGGCGGCAAGTCTCTAAGTGGTAGTATCAAGGTCAGTGGCGCTAAAAATGCGGCTCTGCCGATTATGGCCGGGGTTATTCTCAGCACCGGCCCGGTTCGATTGACCAATGTGCCGGCGCTGAACGATGTCGATACTATGGCGAAAGTGCTGCAGGCTCTTGGTGTCAAATCGACTTACGGCGGCAACAACGTTTATAATTTTGATGCATCAGGCTCGCTCAGTGATGAGGCGCCTTATGAGCTGGTAAAAACAATGCGTGCCAGCTTTTTTGTAATGGGTCCGCTGCTTGCCAGGCTCAAAAAGGCGAGAGTGCCGTTGCCAGGCGGTTGTGCCATCGGCGTTCGGCCGGTTAACATTCATTTAAAGGGTTTTGAAGCTCTTGGCGCTCAGGTGTCTATTGAAGGTGGTTGTGCGGTGGCGGTTGCCGAAAAGTTACGGGGCGCCCGCATCATTCTTGATTTTCCTTCAGTTGGCGCCACCGAAAATCTGATGATGGCCGCTACGCTTGCTGAAGGCCGCACCCTCATCGAAAACTCAGCCCAGGAACCAGAAATTGTCGATCTGGCAAAATTTCTCAATTCAATTGGCGCCCGCATTGAAGGCGCCGGCAGCCCGACGATTACTATCGAAGGCGTTGAGCGTCTTGGTGGCAGTGAATACCGGGTCATGGCCGACCGTATCGAAGCCGGCACCTTCGCTGTGCTTGGCGCTATGACTGGTGGGCCGGTTCGGGTCGAAAACTGTGAACCTGATCATTTGCTGGCACTGATCAACAAGCTGCGCGAAATGGGTGCCGAAGTAACTTGCGAAGCTGATGCGATGATTGTCAGGTCGAATGGCCGCCTCAAGGCGGTTGAAGTCAAAACCCTGCCTTACCCGGGTTTTGCCACCGATCTGCAGGCACAACTGATGGCCGCCATGTGTCTGGCCAAGGGCAGCAGTTCGGTTACCGAAACAATTTTTGAAAACCGCTTTATGCATGTTTCTGAACTGGCACGTATGGGCGCCAGCATTGCAATTCATGACCGTACCGCTGTTGTGCATGGGGTAAAGTCCCTGCAGGGCGCTCCGGTTTCGGCGACTGACCTGCGAGCCGGCGCGGCCATGGTTCTTGCCGGGCTGGTGGCCGAAGGGCAGACCGAAATCAGCCAGGTTTATCACATTGACCGGGGCTATGAAGACCTGGTCGGTAGAATTACCAAGCTGGGCGCCAGAATCAAACGAATCGAAGAACCCGTGGCTCAAAAATAAAAGAGGAGCATCAGCATGACCGAATCTGGAAAAAGCCGCTTTCAGAACTTTATAGATGGCCTTAAAAGCACTAACAGAGAGGAAAAACTGCTTTCTGTGGCTGCGCTTGGTATTTTGCGCGTCAGACAGCATGCCGATGCTCTGGTTGACCTGCTTTCATCCCCAGACGAAGAAGTCGTCGAGCAGGTGGTCAAGGCTCTGGGCCATATCGGCAACCCTGGTTCGGTCAAGCATCTTGTCGAATTTGTCGTTAACGACGATGGCAAACTCGCTGATATCGCTCTCATGGCCCTGCGCAGCTTTAATTTTCAGCCGGCTCTCGAAGTGGTTATTCGGGCCTGCAGTTCTGATAAACCACCAGTCCTGCGCCAGAAGATTCTTGAATTGTTGTCAGGCTACGAAGATGTGCGTGTTGCTTCACTTATGAACGAGATACTCGGCCAGACGCGTGACCCTGAATTGCTGATCTCGGCAATCAACTATTTTATCAGACACCCATCACCAGAACGACATACCTCGCTGAAAATGCTGGCCGGAAACAGCCACTGGGGTGTATCGCTGGCCGCAAACATCGCTCTTTCAAGGCTCAAAGACGAAGGCGCTTACGCGCAGGTTCGCCGGCTGGTTAAGTCTTCTAATGCAGAAGTGCGCCAACTGATCGCCGAGGCACTGGTCAGCCGGCCACTCATCGAAGACCGCCCGATTTTCCTGGCCCTGTTTGAAGATTCCCGCCATCGCATTCGTGAAATCGCCATGCAGGGGCTGGCACTCTTTGGCACCGATGAACGCATTACCATCCTGCGCAATTGGCTTGCCAGTGAAACCGACCCGAAAATCAGACTGCAACTGGTGCACAAAGCAGAAGCCGAAAAATCGCCTTTGCTTTATGACGAACTTTACAAGCTGTTGCAATCGGCTGATGAGGCGTTGCAGAGCGCTGCAATTGAAGCAGTGGCCGCCGTCGGCGAACGAAGTGCTGACCGCATTCTTGTCGATTTTGAGCGTATGCCGCTGGTAATTCGCGAACAGATGATTCTTGTATTGGGGCAGATTGGCGGCGATAAGGTTACCCGCACTATCAAAGAATGTTTGCTTGCCAAAGAACGCTGGTTGCGTATCAACGCCATTGAAGCTGCGTCGAAAATGAATGAACCCGAACTCAATGCTGAGCTGGTTAAAATTCTTGAAGCCAAAGATACTGATATCTGGGTTCGTGCTACCGCAGTTACAGCGCTCGGTCATACTTTTAACACTGATTATTCACATGTGATCGCCGGGCAACTCAAACATGAAGATGCCCGTGTCAGGGCTAACGCCGTTGAGGCCCTTTCAGAGCTGAAATGGCCTGAACTGCCAGAAGCTTGCCGCAGTCTCATGCATGACCGAAATGACCGCGTGCGCGTCAATGCTGCTATTGCTCTGTGGCGCAGCGGCAACGAAGAGGTTTTTGCCGAACTCGAAAAAATGTCGCGTGATAAGAGCCGCTGGGTGCGGGCTTCAGCGGTTTTCGCCCTCGGCCGCATCAAAGATCGCGAAGGCACGCCAATTTTGTTGAAAATGCTCGCAGACGGCGAAGATATGGTTTATCGCAATACCATCGAAGCACTGGCTGAACAGGGCGACCTGCGAGCCATGTTGCCGCTGCTCAAAGAGGCCCGGGTTGGCCGTCTGCCCCGTGATTTCTACGAGAAGGCCCTGATCAGGTTCACCGAGACGATTCGCAGCTGACAGGTTTTTTGTGGCTGGCCGGCCCCGTCTTTAGTCAGTCAGCCCATAAACCATGCCGGTTTTGGTCTGGTGGGCAGCGCGATAAGACTGGGTTCGGCTGATCAGATCAATGAAAAAAGCATCGGCTGCACGGCGGCGCTTCTCTGATTTCTCAGGTTTGTCAGGGTTTAATTTGAGTTTGAACGAGAACTCGGCAGCGAACAGTTTGCCGGGTTCATCTTTTTTATACCAGAATGAAAACATGGCTTTGGCATCTTTGTCGGCGAAGTTAATGCTGCCCTGGCGATAACGTTTTTCGACTATCACCAGATCGTTAACAATTTTGAAAGCACCGCTGGCAGGCAAACCGGCACTGGCAAGGCCTGGAAATGTCTTTACCAGCGCCGCTGGCGCATCTGGAACAGTGACAAGTTCTTCGAATTCTGCTGAACGCGAAAAGAATGAGCGCGGGCCTGATGCGGTTACCGCAATATCCTCTTCAATCCCTGCTACTTCTGCCAGACCGTGAACAGCTTCGAGCGGGGCCAGGGTGGCCGAGGCCAGTATATTTGAACGGTATTTTAATGTGAGTTCGGCGTCTTCGCCGAATTGCAGCAGACCGTTCTGGCGTTGTATCGGGTCTTCGTCGCGAACCCGCAGCAACAAACTGCTTTTATAAAGGTCAAAAGCTGCGGTATCGATAAAACATATCTCACGATCATCTTCAATTTCGGGTTTGGAAACCGTCTGGCAGCCATGCTCGCCGGCAACCTGCTCGACAAGTCTCCAGAAGCTCGCGCAGCCCTTTTCCGGCTCATTGAATAATTCATTGTTGAGCAGCATCTTAAACTCACAGGATTCGGCCATTGGTAATGGTTCGGCGCCCATAACACCTACAGTAAGCATCAGAAAAAGCAGGGTTGTGATAATCATGATTTTATTTCCAGTTTTTGTAGGGATTCTTGACAAGACTGGCGTTGTAATAACGCGGGTCTTCGGTTACTTCAGCACCGACCCAGACCGGCAGTTCGAACTGCTGATCTTCAGAACAAAGTTCGATTTCGGCGACCACCAGGCCGGTGTTGTCGCCTGTGAATTCATCTACTTCCCAGGTTTGGCCAGCGTAAGCGATCTTGTGGCGTCGCTTTTCGATCAGCGGCCCGGCACATAAATTGTCGAGCATCGCCACCGCATCAGCCGCTGGTATCTCATATTCATATTCGTCGCGGGTTG
Organism: Candidatus Rifleibacterium sp.; assembly: GCA_035352635.1. GTDB lineage: Bacteria > Muiribacteriota > Ozemobacteria > Ozemobacterales > Ozemobacteraceae > Rifleibacterium. Next base: position 31,429 of record DAOPYA010000030.1, on the reverse strand, counting down.
CACCGCTGGTCTCGCCCTTGATCGTCAGATAGCCAGTGTTGCCGGCCAGTCTGACACGAACCGTTCTCTGCCGGTCGCTGACCAGGTAGCCCTGACGGTATAAAATGCCGGGTGCCAGAGATTTCCAGGTGTTGCCCCGCACCAGAAACTTGCGTTCTATTTCTTTGCCCATGCACATTACCCCTGGTGGCAAAATTTGCAGATCGATCAGGCTATTCTACCCGGCCTGATCAAGTTAAGCAAAGCCGCCTGAAAAATAGTCAGAACCCGAAAAATTGAAACTTGAGTGCGGGCGATTCATGGCGGTTCAGCAGGTTTTTTGCTGCAAAGCTTTTTTTAGATCAGCTATTTCTTGTTCAGCGGCGACCAGCTGGCTGACGTTGCTGCTGAGGCCAAGCACAAACATGAATTCGCGGTTTTCATCGAAGAAGAATTCACTGATTACTTCAGTCCAGACAAAGCCGCCTTGTTTATGAACCTGGCGAAGGCGAACTTTGCCTGCCGGAAGCCTCGTCAAACCCTTATCGATAATTTCAAGCCCAAGGTCAAAGGTCTGTTTAGCTCTGGGTTTGTCTTCTTCGTAAATAGCGTCCATGGCTGATCTGCCAATGAGTTCTTCGGGGGTAAACCCACGCTGTTGAAGCACTGAAGGGCTGATGTAGATAAAATTACCTGTTTTATCAAGCACCCAGTAGACATCCCCAGAAGTTTCATGAATGTTTTTTAGAAGGTTCATGCTGCTTGTCAGTGCCTGAAGCGGGCTGCTGTTCATTTTATTTCTCACATTATCGTTTGATCTGAATTGATTCTAACTGTCAAAAGAATATCAGGCAAGTAGTGAATCCTGAAAAACAAAATTGAGCCAGTTCAATCGCCCGGGCCTCATCTTTTGCGGCCGCCATACTATACAAAAGCTCATTGAATATTTCAAAGCAACCCGGTTGATAGGCCTCGCCGTCAAATCGCCGGGGTAATACTTGATACGATCTTTTATTTTGTCAGGCTCTGGTGGTTTTTAATGGGTATGTTATAATTCTAAGACTCAAAACCAGAAAGAGCGGTACAGTATGAGATTTAAAACCGACCCGGCTATGTTTATCTGCATGGCTCTCGCAGTTTTCACCATGGCTTTTTCGGCCTGGCCGTGCCTGGCAGGCCAGAATGATAAATTCGAGATTTATCAGGAAGCAACTGATAAATGGGCTCCTGGTATGCTCGAAGTCAGGTTTTTTGAAGTTGGCAAAGGCGATGCGAGCCTGCTGCACCTGCCCGACGGCAGTTTTGTCATGATCGATACCGGTTATGCAGAAACGGCAACTGATCTCATTACCACTCTGAAAAAAATCGGTGTTGATAAAATCAGTCTGCTCGTAATCACCCATCATCACAAAGACCATGCCGGTGGCTTGCCTTACCTGCTCGAAGCTTTTCAGGTCGATAAGGTCGTTCAGGCCTATGACCGCCGCGAAGTTGGCAAACCCCTTGTAAAGCCGGGTTTGAGGCTTATAAATTCAGATAGAATCAAATTGACCGTGCTCGGGCCGGTTCGCTCACATCTTGATGAGAACGAAGCGTCAATGGTTCTTCGTCTTGAATTCGCCAGTATTTCGCTGCTTTTTGCCGCAGATATTCTCGAAGAAAGTCAGAAAGACCTCTTAAACAGCTCCGCCATAATGGTTGCCAATGTCTTGAAGGTGCCACACCATGGTCATTTTAAAGGGTTTTCACCGCGCGAATTTTTTACGGCGGTGCGACCTGAGTTTGCGATCATTACCAGTGACGAAAAAGCTGGCGACCCACCCGAAGGCTCAGTTGTCCGTATTCTTAAAGAACTGGGTGCCAGGGTTCTTTTGACCGACGAGCGCGGCGAAGTCCGCTTCATCTCTGATGGTGAAACCATAGACTACATTCCCGGAGGAAAAAAATGAGAAAATCTTATGTTGACGCCCTTTTAAAAGCAAGTGCCATGGCCGCTTTCGTTACTGTTGCGACCATGCTGTCGCCTTTGCCCGTTTCCGGCCCCCTGTATGCAGCCCAGGATGCGGTTTATCAATATAAGACCCTCAGTTTTTCAGAAGCAAACGTCAATGCTTTTCTTGGCATAATCAGCTCAGAACAGGCGGCGGTAATGGCCGAGCTTGGCAAAAAATACGCCGACAAGCCTGAAAAGGTCGAGAAGCACCCGGCGGCTCTTGGTTATCAGCGCATTCATACTGATCTTGAAGATCTTCTGGCCTGCATGCGGGCTGGTGCTGATGCCCAGGCCGAACTGGCGCACCGCTTTCTTCGCCTGCAGCGCCTGCATTATTCAATACTTGCTGACCGTGAACAGGGCGTCATGGAACCCTCTTTGAAGCGTCGCCTGAAGATGCTCAAGAATGTTCTGGGCAAGTCGATGGCTCTCAATGTGCCAGCTGTTGCTGATCCCAAGGCGCCAATCGGGTCAACAGCCGCTGCAAATGAGTCGGCCAGGCTCTACCGGCCCGGCGAAAAGGTCGCGGTTTCTGCGGCTGATCTCGCGGGCATGTCGGCCGTCGATATTTCGCGTCTGCAACCGGCCGCCGACCACCCGGCTTTGAGCGGCAAACTGCCAGGCGACAATTATGCAGCTTTTCTCGAAGAATTGACCCGATTGATCAGGCAGTGCGAGCCGAAACTGAAGAGCTTTAATTTTCAGTATGCCCGTGGGGTAGTTTTTTATGATGAACTCAAGCAAGATGCCACCTCGCCCAAGATCAGGGTTAAAGACCGCTATGGCCTCACATGGGGCCTTAAATGGGGCGATGAAGTGCATACTGACGTGGCTATGACCCGTCTGGCCATTGATCTGGGCGCTTCTTATACCGACCCGAAATTTTATTCAGGCCCCGGCGAAACTATTCTGGTTCTCGACCCCCCGGCCAAGAAAAAAGAAGATGCCGTAAAATCTTTTGCGCAGCTGGCTGAGAATCTGCTGGCATCAAAGTTTCAGTTTCACGCGCAACGCTACCTGCTGACCGGCAAGAACCTGGTTAAAGACTCGAACGGCCAGATTCTTGGTCATGGTATCGTTGATGAAGCTATGCTTGAGCGAGAATCCATCGATAAAAAGTATCTTGGCGCTCCATACGTTCTATTTAAAGAATGCCAGCTGTCGTTCTTTAATCCCGCAGTTAAACGCTTTGGCGGGGCGGCACTCAGCAATGTGGGTGCGGTTCAGGACCGCGTCACCCGTTCATCAATCATTTTCAACACCTGGATCAAGAACAAGGATATGAAAGATGACAACTCGCGGGCTGCACTGCTTTTTAACCCCAAGACCGGCAATTTCGACCGCACTGTCGAGTTTCAGAGCGATCTTGGTTGTACTCTTGGCTCCCTCAAGCCTTCTGGCGAGATCAACTCCTTCGAAAACTCATTTGTTAAGAATGTGGCGGCCGGTATCGGTTTTTCTATGCCGGTGCTTTATATCCCCGCCTCCTGGAAAGCCTGCTCATGGGCAGATGCCCGCTGGATGGCTTTGCGTATCGCCAGTCTTGGCAGGGCCGATCTCGAACGTTGTTTTGCCGACAGCGGCTGGCCAGTTTTTGTGCAGCGTCTGGCCATAGAAAAGCTGCTGGCACGTCGCAACGAACTTATTGAGCCTTTCAGGCTTGATCTTGACGGCGTTAAACCTCTGGCCTGTGACCCGAAACTGACGATCACCGTTAATCACCAGGGGCAAGAATACCAGCCGGTTCTCAACGGGGTCATCGATGGCAACTGCCCGTTGGTTCAGCAGTTGACCGGTGAAATTCATGCCGAGGGCCTTGCCAGCGTCATCAACCGCAAGAACGACTGAAAACCTCGCGCTTCGTTTCTTTTCTCTAATCTGCCGGCAGATAACTTCCGATATGTTGAGAAGATAAGATTTACCTTCTCTAGGAGCGAACATGTCGACAGATCTGCTTGAGCAGTTTCTGAACTATCTTGCCATTGAAAAAGGCCTGCGGCCAAAGTCTCTGGAAGCTTACCGTCGCGACCTGCAAGACTGGCTCGACTTTGCGGCTGAGCGTGAACGTGCAGTCACCAGCACCTCTATCGACAGTGTTCTAAGTCTGTTTCTGGTGCACATGCATGATCGCGGGCTTTCGCCCAGGTCGATGGCGCGAAAATCTTCGGCGCTGAAAGGCTTCTACAAGTTTTTGCAACGCGAAGGGCAGGTTGCCACCGATCCGACTGCCCTGCTTGAAAGGCCAAAAATCGGGCGGCCACTTCCAAAGGTTCTCAGCCACCAGGAAATCGAAAGAATTTTGCAGCAGCCCGATGTCTCAACGGCATTTGGGCTGCGCGACCGTGCTATTCTCGAACTGCTTTATGCCACCGGCATTCGCGAGTCAGAACTGATTGATCTTAAACTCGGTAATCTTAACGCCGCCGCCGAATTTCTTAACGTAACCGGCAAGGGCGGCCGCGAGCGGATTGTTCCGGTCGGGCAGTATGCGATCAATGCGGTTGCTGACTATTTGATCAAAGGGCGGCCGGTGCTCTGCAAGGATATTACCGAGCGAACCCTGTTTCTTAACCCTTATGGGCGAGCGATGTCGCGAATGGGGCTATGGAAAATCATCAGGAAATATGCGCTGCAAGCCGGCATCAACCGCGATGTTTCGCCGCATATTTTCAGGCATTCCTGCGCGACCCACATGCTCGAAGGCGGTGCCAGCATTATGGCGGTGCAGGAAATGCTTGGCCACGTCGATGTTTCAACCACCCAGATTTATACCCATCTCACCAGCAAAGACCTGCAGAATATTCACAGAAAGGCTCATCCCAGGGGCAGATGAAACAGTTTAACTCAGCATCTTCCCGATGGCGCATCATTCTGATGCGCCTGATGCTGTTTTGCCTGATTGTCAACGCGATTGCACCTCAGCCCTTGTTAGCGGCCCTCGTCAGTAATTCAGAAAAACCCGCTGTTCTGTCGCCAGTAACATCCGCACCCATGCAATCACGGGTTAAAGCCGTTTCGGCTGCCGTTAAACCGAAAAAATCAGTGGCCCTGAGCGGCGTGACTCCTTCCGTGCCTCCTACCTTGGGTAATGTCGGCCAGACAGGTGCAAAAGTCGCAAAAGCCATAATGGTCACAAACCCTGCAACGGTCGCCAAACCTGCAACTGGCGCGGCAGTCTCAGCAGCCGCGAAGGTCACAAAAGTTGCCGGCCTGGTTGGCAGCACCGTGCCCGGAAAACCCGCCCAAGCGATAAAAAAGCCCTTGAATGCTGTAGTAGCCACCAGTAGCAATGCTTTGCCCGTTGCTGCTGATAATGCTACTGAAATGACAAAAACTGTCTCGAACCTGGCTAAAGCGCCGTTGATTGCTACACCAGCAGCAAAGAAGATCCCGGCGACGCCTTTGTCGGCGAAGCCCGTCAGCAAGGTAAATCTGATTGGTTCAGGCACCCTGAAGGTGCCGGGTCTGGCCCTTGCTTCGGAAACTGTTAAACCGGCCGGCGAAGCAGGTGCGATTACCGCTGACTGTGTGGCCTGCCCTTCCCCGGCGATAAAGCCAGTGATATTCAATGAGCCACAGCGAATCAAGACTCCACCTGCTCAGGTGCTGCAATATGCAAAGAATTTCTGGGATGAAGCAGACCAGGAAATCGAAAAACACAAGATTGAAATTTCGGGCACCAAGACGTTCGAAATGAAACAGGCAGATGTTTCTGGCGATGTCGGGCACTTTTCGACTGAAAATTACGACAGTATCCCTGGTTTTAAACTCGACCAGAGCCTGCATCTTGAGATTGATGGCAATATTACCGAAAATTCAAAAGTCAGCGCAGTTCTAGACGACAAGGAAGACGAAGATCGCCGGTTCACCGTTAACATCGACGGGCCGGTCTGGAGATTCGTCATGGGCGATTTTCCGCTCGCTCTCGAAGGCACCGAATTCACGCTGTTTCAGAAAGAAGTGCGCGGCATTCTGGCTGAAGGCTCGTTTCATGAGCGTTTTAAATCTATTTTTCTATTTTCGCAGTCGAAGGGCATGGCTCGACGCGAACAATTCAGGGGTGCAGGTCAGCAGCAGGAATTCAGAATGCAGACCAGCCCGATCGTGCAGAATTCCGAAAAGGTAAGTATTGACGGCAAGGCATTGACCCGGGGCAGTGATTACCTGGTTGATTACGAAGAAGGTTTGATCAAGTTGCTGCCGCACATTCTACCCGTTGAAGTGACGCGCTGGATCGTCATTGAATACGAAGTTGCCGATGAGAGCATGGCGTTCACGCGCAATCTGTTCGGCACCCGCCAGATTTACAGCCATGGTGACAACCGTCAGGTCGGGTTTACCTGGTTGCGCGAAGTCGACAGTTCGACGCCCAAAGAGGGCATTACCGCGTCATCGACCGTAACGCCGATGCAGCATGATCTGGTTTCAGGTGATGCTGACTGGGCAATTACACCTGCGATTTCTATCAAGGCCGAAACTGCAGTTTCAAGGGTTGATCCGAACCGCAATTCCGGCTCTTCTGGTGCTGATAAGGCTTTTGTCGGCAATGCCAGCCGTTTTGGTCTGACCGGCAAATCAGGTCGGGCTGATGGTGAAATGACGTATCGCCGCATCGATAAAGATTTTAAGGTGGTTGGCCGCGAGGGCGGCGTGCTTGAACTGGGTGAGCGAGGTTTGGTTAACGACATTCTCAGCGGCAAGGCGCGGTTTAATTATCGATTCACCGATAAAATCAGCGGCTTTGTTGATGGCGAACAGTCTGAGACCAATCTTGATGACGACCCGGCCATGGCGGCGGTAGACTTTACGAATTATAACAGTGGCTTTGTCTGGTCTCTCACGCCCGATCATCGCCTTGAAGTTCGTGGCGGCCGGCAGTTCGACAGCGAAGTCGGGCCGACCACTGATTCAGATTTAACCAGAGATACCGCGGCAGTGGTTTACGACCGCAAGATCGGCAGTATTAAGTCTCAGGCCCGCATCAATAAAACCGGTTACAATGACGCGGTGAATGTGGCATCAGACTCAGAAGTGCTCGAAATGAACCTGACGCTGGGTGCAGAGACTGATGAAACTTTTTCCTGGAATACCGGCATTTCAAGAATTGCGGTGCAGGATGATCTGGTCAAGAACCGCCTTCGCTCAGAAACGCACAATTACGACCTTGATCTGAACTACGAACCGAACCGGGTTTTCAACGCCCGGGGCCTTTTTCAGTGGCGCCGCGAAGATGACTTTTTTGCCAACGCGCGATCTGATACCGAAATTGCCGACTCACAGCTGCGCTACGAACCGACCCGCGATCTGAAAACCCAGTTGAAGTATAAGGTTGAGAACACTTCGAAGGTGATTCGTGACCCTGATCTTGACCCGGCAAAGTATATTGTGCCGACAAGCCTGCCGAACTCTGCACAGAAAGAGGCTGAGATTCTCAACCGCTTTGAAAACCCGGTGCAGAAGACTACCGCAAACTTTATAACCGATTATCGCCTTAATCGTTATCTGCAGGCCTATCTCGACTGGCGAAGGCGCGATCTGCAGGATCAGAAGACCGATATTCTGGTTTCTACCAATGACCGGCGCACCTATGAGCTGCGTTACACGCCTTTCGAGAAATTAATGTTCACTACTGAATATGAAGAAGGGGTAAACCGCACCCATGAGCCGCAGACCGAGTTGCGCGATAATATCAAGTCCTTTCAGTTGCGCCACGAGTTTACTGCCGGCTATATTCTCGACGCGACCTATGAAGAGAAGCTCGAAAACGATATTTTTATTGATCTGAACGATACGTTTACGCGTAGCAGCATCATGGATCTGCAGCACCAGTTCAATTACTGGGCCAGCCTTGAACTTGGTCTTCAGTATAACGACATCGCCGCGAACGAACCCAGCAAAGAGTGGGAAAAACGCCTGGCGGTAGTTTTGACGCCGGTTTCACGTAGTCAGCGCTACCGGTTCTTTGCCAAACACAAGGATATCAGTGCCCGTATCAGCAGCGACCATTACGAAGGCGGGCTGAGTTTTTCGCAATTTATCGGAACTGACACCATAATTGATGGTGAAGTAAAACGGGTTCACTCTTCAAAAGGCATTGTTGGTGAGGGTTACGACGCAACGGTTTTCAACGCAAAAATGGTTGTAACTTTCTGACAAAAATAAATAAAAAAAGTGTTGACAAACAAAATCGTACGTTATATATTAAGTTTGTTGAACGAACAGATCTTTGAAAATAGAATCGGTAGCCGAAAGGCAGTTGCTTCTGAGCTCCGGCAGGTTCCGGGCTGTGATCCTAAGAAGGGTGCAGATGTCTGGTGACAGGCAAAACGACCCCGAAGAGAACCAATAATCTCGGGTCACGCGTAACCAAAGAAGAAGCAGGTGTCAAAAGGCACAAACTCCATGGGGGGAGGGCTCCGCATCGTCGGAGAATCCAACTTCCACCGCAGAAAAACTCTATGAGGGTCTCGAACCCCGAAAGAGGAAGGATAACATCCAGGGCGGTGAAGCCTGATACCCCGAAGGACAAAAGGTCATGAGAGCTGTAATCGCGGCATCGGAGTGAAATCTGGTGGCGTAGGAGACGCTCGTTAACCGGGAGCAAAGCTTCAAGGTTCGGCCGAATCTCAAGATGGAAACTGGCTGCTTGCAGCATAGGGCCAGAGAAAGCCAGGGTCGGGTTGGACGTAAGTCCGGCGGCCAGGCAGTGGGAACTGCCAGCAATTTCTGGAAGAAAACCATGTAGAGACGGTAACAGCGTAGAAGCACGGCAGCTGTAAACAGTTGTCGATCGGTAGCGGGTAATGCTCTGAAGATCAATACCCTGGGAGTGCCTGTGGGGTGGAATAAACCCACGAGCTGCAAAGGACGCAAGTTCTGCTGAGAGGTTGAGAAAACCTGGGAGCGGAATGCGACAGGACTGGAACCCTGTCTGTCACGTCCCGCGGTGATGGCGCTAAGAGGGAGCAAACCTCAGAAGGCGTTGGCCTTAATCCAGCCAATGAGAATGTGCGAAGAACCTTGTAGTCGGCAGAAGTTCACAAGAGGATAGAAAGACTCGAATAACTTCCAGTCTGGTGATTGTATCGAAGGCCTCGAGGGCGGTGAACGCCTGAGGCTTGATGTAACCAATGCGCGTCATAGTGCAATCACGTTAACACTCTAAAGAATATGTAACGACACGAAGGGGCGACCAGTTGCGGTGACGTAACTGCTCAACCACACATTGATATGTCTTCAAGAAGGAAAACCGATTCTAATCTGCCAGTTCAACAGACAGCCCCCGGTAACACGGGGGCTGTTTCTATTCCCGGTTATTAAAATTTTCATTTTTGCCGAATTAACAAAAGCGCCCGGTCAAAAAACCGGGCGCTTTTGTTAATTCTTCTAGTCCTGGCGGTAGTTAAGGCCCAGCATCAGGCCGTAATCACGTTTGTAGCCCCACTCAGATTGCACTGCAAACGGTACGCCGACCGAGAATTGCCAGCGTTCGTTGAACCAGGCAAGGCCGAGCAGCATATCGACATTGTTCCCGTCAGGACCTTTTTCCATTGTCCAGGCAGGTGCATCTATTTCGGCCAGGGCAACGCAATTTGGGTCGAGAAGGTATTCAAGACCGGCGCGCGGGTTAACTTTTGAAATGCCGTCACGCGGATTATTGGCGAGAGTTAGGTTAAGGTGACTGTTCCAGCGCCTGGTGAGTTGCCGGGAATAAGCCCCGCCGATCTGAGTTTGGGCCGGGCCAGCCGGGGTGGTTGTAAATAGCGGATAAGTGTGCGAAAAAGTGTGCGTTTTTAACCTTTGCGGGGCAATTTTAACCATAAAATTGCCTCGCTGAGATTTTATCAGTCGAAAACGTTTTTGCGGTGGCGGATGCAAACGATCAGAATGGCTGAAATGCCGTTATTCTGCAGCAAAGACTTGACATATTATTTATGATATATATACTATAATTAGTATGTGGAAAATATTTGAGCACAAAAGCGTATTTAAAGAGCTTGAATTGCTGCCTGTAGAAATTCTTAAAAGATATGAAAAATGGAAAGATATCGTAGCAATTTCGGGCCCCGTTGGCCTGAGGCAGATCAAAGGGTTTAATGACGAACCATTGCACGGCGAATGGAAAGGTTACCGCTCATCCCGTCTGAATATTCAGTATCGAATTATTTATAAAATTGAAAACGAGCAATTTTTTGTAAAAATTATTAAGGTAACGGCCCATGATTATCGGAGGAAATAAAATGAAAGACTACGTAGAGGCAAAAAAAAGAGCAGAGGTGACTGTTGGCGAATCTGTAAGAATAATTCGTGAGTTGCAGGAACTAAGCCAGAATGAATTGTCTCTGCTGACCGGTATACCTCAATCAACGCTTTCGGCTATTGAGCACGATAAAATCAATCTGGGCGTTGAGAGAGCCAAAATGTTAGCCAGGGCATTGAAATGCCATCCGGCAGTTTTAGTTTTTCCAGGTTGGGACGTCAGCCTGGAAATAGCTGCATAATAAGGAGGCCGCCGCCAGCAGAACTTCCTGATGCCCCGCAGCGGCGCATTCATGTTGTAGACCAGGCCGTCGATTATCTCGTAGCGTTTCTGGTCATCCCAATTAAGGTAATCGGCGTATGAATAGCGCTGCTGCGGCGTAATCTTTTTGCCACGCATCAGAGAGTCTCCCTGAAGTTACTGACTTCCGGCGAGGCGGGCTTTCGCGGCGCGGGCTTCGATCAGGTCGCGGCCGTCATCTTTTTCGATGATTTTTTGATACCATGCCTGGGCGTCGGTGGTTCGGCCGACTGCGGTCAGGGCATCTGCGAATTCGAGCGCTCTGACCATGAACACCTGGTCGTCGGCTGGTTCTGGGTCGCGGGTGAACAGTTCTTCATAAAGGGCAACCAGTTTATCATTCTGCCCTGACTTCTGGCAGGCGATCATCAGCCGGTTTTTGGCATCGGGCAGCAGAGAAGTTTCGGGGTATTTTTTCAGCAGATGCTCTAGCACCGCGATAACATTGGCGTAATCGGGCGGGTCTTCGCCGAGCAGATAAAGATTCGACAGCCGCCAGCACGATTCTTGAGCCTGGTCTGTTTGCGGGCATTTTTCGATGACCTGCTTGTGCAGTTCCTTGAACTGGTCGAGTTCCCATTTTTCGAGGCCGGTCATTTCGGTATAAAGCTTGAGAGCCAGAGCCTGCTGTTCTTCTTTGCTGAGGGTTTCAGAAACGTTGAAGGTGCCATCAGGTGATGGATTATAGGCCTGAGAAGAATCATCAGGGCTTGAGGGCAGTGTTTCGGTGCCCGAAGCGACATTCACGGCTTCGGTGCCGCCATCTTCGCCCTTGTTGACGCTTTCAAGCCATTTCTGGGCAAAGCTGTTAGCCGCATCTTTGCTGAGTACTTCTGTGAATACCTTTTTAGAACCTTCGCGGTCGCCTTTTCTGAATTTGATCAGACCCATGAGATTCTTCATGGAAATGCTCTCAGGAAAGCTGGCGATACCCAGTTCAAGAACAGTCTCGGCGTTGTCGTATTTTTGCAGTTTGCCGAGCAGCGAAGCGGCTTCGACATACAGGTCTTCGCTCGGTGAATCTTTGAGAGCCGTTTTGTAGAGCTGCAGCGCTTCGTCGAATTTTTTGGCGCTCTGCAGGGCCCGGCCCTTTTTGACAGCCTCTTCTGAGGCTACAAGGCCGGTTGAAACAAGCAGCAACATAATTAACACCAGAACCCCGAAATTTTTCATGAGAGAACCTCCTGGTTACTTTCCCTTTTTGCGCAGATTGCCTATTTTAAGATCTGATTCAACACATGTCGAGTAAAACTGACAGGCGATCGACAAGGTGGTCGCCTTGCCCCCGCCGCGTTCGTCTGAAATGAGCTGCATAACAACATTTAAAAAGCTGAAGTGCCCTGAACTGCTTAATTGAGGATTGAAAAGAAACGACTTGACCTGTTTTGAACCGTGAAAGTTTGATTCTTTGCCTTCTTCATTGCGAAACAGGGTGGCTTTATCTTTGTCGTAGGTGTAGCGGATCTTCTTCTCTTCGCCATCGCGAATTGCCAGAAATGAAAAGGAAGTCTGGCTGCATTCATTCGGAATGATGCGCTTGAGCGAGCGCACATCGGTTCTGATGCGTTCGACGATGTTATCCATGAGGCGCTGAATGTTAAGCATGTCAGTGCCCTTTTTGAAATGCCGGGTGGTGCGGTTCATCAGCAACATGGCCATGGTCAGCACCATGCTCGAGATCGCAACCACCACCACGATTTCCATCATGGTCATACCGGTGCGGCAGGACTTCTCAGCCATTTCTTTCTCCGAACTTCAGCACCGAAAGCTTAACTGACTGTTCACTCTTCTCGTCAGATTCTTCGACACGGTAGAAGACTTCGATGTCCAGTCTGAGAATTCTTTTGCTGTCGTTGTTGGTGTAACCGTATTGACAACGGAAATAGCGGAAAGAGGTTTCCATATCTTTCTGGATGCCGGCCTCAGTGATAGTTTTAAGTGTGTTTTGCAGTTCTTCAGCATCTAAAACTCTTATTTTGCCGCGATCTGAGAGTTTATCAATTTTTTCGAGGCAGGTTTTATAGGGCAACCCGAGCAGACTGTCGACAAAACTGGCGGCCAGCTGCCCGGCCATCATATGTTTCCCGACCGAATAGGCGCCGCGAGTCTGGGAAGTGCCCATCCAGGTCAGGGGAAGCATTGCCAGCCCGAAGATGGTCACCCCGACCAGCAGTTCGATCATTGACATGCCACGGCAGGCGAGCTTTGTTCTATTCATCTTCGTCAGAACCTGCCTTTCCGGCGGTGAGAAGGTAGCCGCGCATGTTTTCCATCATCTGAACTGCCAGTGCCGGCTTTTCGGCTGCCATCGCCGAATGATAAAGAAAGAACGGCGCCCGAAGCAGGTTGCACGAACTCTTGATCGAGCCGAATTCTTCAAGGCGTTTTGGCAGGTTCAGGTAATTGCAGGCGATCCCGCCGATAAAAACGATTTCTTTGCGAACCCCTGATGACCACATGATCTGATCGTATGGAACGCCGTTCTGGTCGTTCAGACAAACGAGATGCACCCCGATCAGTGCTTCACCCCTGATGGTGATCGGGTCGCCGCGTAAACTGACAAAGGTCAGAAAGCTTTCCTGGGTAATTTCGGTTTTGATCTTCTTGTAAAAATCATAAGCCGGCCCGCGGCCAAGCATGTTACCCGCCGGGCCAAGCTTGAACTGGGTGGTGTCGATATCGTAACCCCGGGTGATGTTGTCGATCGTAATCGGCCCATCGACGAGCACAACCCCGCCGCCGATTTTGTCATTAGACATCTTGAGGGGCGGCAGCTTCAGAGGGCCTTTAACATAAACGACGCCATTTACTTTGAATTTATCTTGCTTTACGCCGGCGGCTTCAAGAAACTCTTCACCGCTCATGTAGGTTTTGCCAACCCGGCTCTCGATGCCCCGGCCAATTTTTTTCGGGTCATTTTCGACCAGAAACCAGTTCTGCCCGAGTTCTTCGAGTTTTGCCCGGGCGGCAAAACCATCGTTGGCCTTGAAATCGATATTGGTGAATATACGCTTTGAAGCTTTGCTATAATCAGCGTTTATCGGCATAAAACCATCGGGAAGGCTGTCGGCGCTGCTGCTGCGCGGGTTCCAGTTCTTGCCCGAAACCATGCGTGACATGAAATCCTGATATTTCTGGCTGTCGAGCAGTGGCTGGAAACTGTAGGTTACCGAGCCATAGACTTCACGCTTCGGAAAGTCACTGGGGCTGCGTGTCTCGTCGTATTTGAGGGGTTCGCCACCCCCTGAAGGTGGCCACCAGAAGGTCAAAACGAAGAAGCGCCCGAGAACGTTTCCGAAAATCTGGCGGCGGGAGTGACCGCCAACTTCTGGTTTGATGCCCATGAGTTTCAGGCCGCTTGAAAAAGCCATAAAACCATGGCCGAAGCCTTCAAGCTTCTGCCAGAATTCGCCCGCTCCGTTACTCTTGTTGAAGAAATCTTCGGCAAGGTAGGCCGTGTCTTTAAAAATTTCACCGGTTTCAGGAACAACCTCATTTGAGAACCCAAGCAGACCTAGTTTGGCAATATGATTATGCTTGAGCATAACATCCTGGCCGATCATACGCACAAAGCCACCGCTTTTATTCATAAATACCGGAACAAAGTCGAAATCTTTATTGGAATCTGCCACTTTAAGGGTCTCGGGTGAAACGAGAAACATTTCGCCGACTGAAGCTGCGTATTCGTCACTGCTGGTGGTTGCGGCGGCATCGGCTGAGGCTTCACGGGTGTCTCCGGCAAGATTGAGATAAACGGCCTCGTCAGAAGGGCCGAGAAAAACCTTTCCAGAGAGTTCGGAGCTGTTGTATTCTTTTTCGTCAAGCGGGGGCAGCAGAATAAAGGGGCGGTATTTGAAGCCTGATTTGATTCTGATATTGCCGGCCAGGCTGAGAACGTCGTTATCGACTTCTTCGGGGTGCTTGCCGTCTTTGGTGAACATGATGTTGAGATGATCGTTTGGCCCGATTTTATCGCGGCCCTGTTCGGCGGCGATTTTATCGACAAAGAGCATGAAGTCTTTGAGCACCGGCGTCAGGCGCATAACTACGGTGAAGGGGTACTGAACGCGCAGTGAATATTGCCGACCATGAAACTTCGCCCGGCAGACGATCTCAAGCAGGCCCTTTTTTTCCTGGCCCTTCAGTTCGTTTGGGCAATCGAAACCTGCTGGGTAGCCGAGTTCTTCAGATCGCGAAAATACGATTTCGGGTGGTAACTGCAGCTCGATTTTCAGCTCGTCACCGAGTCTTTTAAGCATCTCGGCCGGATCGTAAAATTTGGTCGAGAGTTTTTTGTTGCCCGGTGAGCCGCGAAATGCGTCGTAAAGCTCAGAATCTGGTTCATTGACGTTCATGTTAATCTGCTGCAGAACATCACCGGCATAAGATTCAAGAAAGTAGCGGGTGATCTGGGTATAGTCACTTAGCGTCAACAGCTGGGTATGCCCTGTCATACGTTTTGACAGCGCCATTACCATTATCAGCATTACACTGATAAGGCCGAGCAGAATGATGGTAACATTACCCTTTTTATTATGTGGCTGAAACCTCATGACATCTGATTATACCATACTGGCCGGGTAGTGTACGAAATCTCAAAAGTTTTATCAGGCATAATCTGGCAGACGTGGCCCGGCTAATCTTGCGATTGGCCGTAATGGTATCGCTTGTGGTTGATTTTGCCCGGCTGATACTCTACAATCGGGGCATGCGTTCACGTATCAAGTTTAAATACGAGATCGAGACTGCCGCGAAGTCGTTTCCATGGCTGCGCTGGCTCTTTGAGTCTGCCCGTTTTAACTTGACCCTGATGATTCTGATTCTAGGCTCGGTGCTGCTGATTCTCGTTGAAACTTTCCTGCCGATGACCACCCATGAATTGCTGGCGGTGCAAAGCATCAACGACGCTCTGACCCTGGTTTTTATCATCGAACTGTGTCTGCGCTGGCTGATCAGTATTTCGACCCCCGCTTTTTTTCGCGACTACTGGATCGACATATTGGCCGTAGTGCCGATGCTGCGTATTTTTCGCCTCGGAAGGATACTTCGTTTGCTCCGGCTTTTTCGTATCTTCTCGATTGGCAGTATGGTGCAGCGCCGCTTCAGCTTTTTTCGCAAAGTGCTTTCGGGGCGAATTCTTGAATATTGCGTCATTTCAAGCTTTGGCATTTTTGCGGTAATTTTTGGTGCGGTGGGTTTTTCGCAATTTGAAAGCGGGCCAGACCAGGGTTTAACCACGCCGGTCGATGCCTTCTGGAAATCTCTATTTTCACTGATGGCAGGGGAATACGCTGATTATCCTGTTTCATTCGGCGGCAAGATGGTGTTTCTAGTGTTATTGGCCTTCCAGATGGGCGTTTTTGCCATGCTTACCGGTACTTTTTCAGCGATCATGTACGATAAACTCAAGGAGAGTGCGATGCATAAGCCGGCTAACCCTGATGATCTCAACAAGCACATTATTATCTGCGGTTTCAGCGCCAAGGCAGCAATCATCGCTGCCGAGTTCCTCGTTGACCCTGCCTTTAAACATTCTGAAATTCTCATGGTCTCAGAAAAAGCCAATCTCGAAGACTTGCAGAACCGCAATGTTAAAACGCATCGCGTCAGCATTCTCAAAGAAGATTTTACCCGCATGGAAACCCTGAAAAAGGCCGGAGTTGAACGGGCCGTCGCTGCTGTAATTCTTTCTGAAGACGGTGATAATCGAACCACTCAAGACATAGATGCCCGCACTATTCTGGCCGCACTGACCATCGAAAAGCTTAACCCGACGATTCATACCTCAGCTGAACTCTATAACGAAGAGTATGCTTCGCATCTCAAAATGGGCGGGGTCGAAGATGTCGTCATTCAGGGCGAAGTCTCAGGCAAACTTTTGGCACGCATTGCCATGCATGAAGGGCTGCTCGCTTTTTTTAAAGACCTGTTATCGCGTGAATCTGGTAATACCCTGACTTTTATCGACCCACCCACCGAGATTGTCGGCAAAACAAGCGAAGAAGCCATTAGCCTGCTGAACCGCGAACTAGGTTTTGCCATGGTCGGCATTAAACCAAAAGATCGGCCGGTGATCGTTAACCCCCGCGGACACACGATTTGCGCCACCGATGAGATTCTTGTGATCAACCCGGTGACCGATTGACCGCATGAGCCAGGAACCTAAAAAACCCTCGATTGCCCGGTCGGCGGCAATAATGAGCATTGCCACCTTTTTCAGCCGTATTGCCGGCCTGGTTCGCGAACAGACTTTTGCCTACCTTTTTGGTGCCGGCACCTGGACCGACGCCTTCAATGTCGCGTTTAGAATTCCTAATCTGCTGCGCGACCTGTTCGCTGAAGGAGCGATGAGCGCTGCTTTTGTGCCAACCTTCAATGGTGTGCTCGAAAAAGATGGGCCACAAAAGGCTTTTAAACTTACAAACCTGACTTTTTGCGCGATCCTGGTGGTGGTTGGGGCTATGACGCTGGTCGGTATTGTTGCCAGCCCTCTTCTGGTCAGCACCCTGGCTCCTGAATTCACCTCAAATCCAGAAAAATTTGAAACGACCGTGACCATGACCCGCATCATGTTTCCCTTTCTGCTGGCGATTTCGTGGGCTGCCATCGCCATGGGCATTCTGAACTCATTGGGTGAATTTTTCATACCGGCAATTGCGCCGGTGTTTCTCAACCTGACCATGATTCTGGCAGGTTGGCTCATCTGCCCATTTGCCCGTGATTTTGATATGCCTGCCATTACCGGCATGGCGATTGGCGCAATGCTTGGCGGTCTGCTGCAATTTGCGGTGCAGTTGCCGGCGTTGTTCAGGCATGGTTATCGTTTCAAATGGCAGCTCAATTTTAATGACCCCGGCATTCAAAAGATCGTCAAACTCATTATTCCAGGCACGGTTGGCCTGGCCGCCACCCAGATCAATGTGGCAATCAGCACTATTCTCGCGACTTCGCAGGGTGAAGGCGCTGTGAGCTGGCTGGGCTACGCTTTCAGAGTCATGCAACTGCCCCTGGGCCTGTTTGGTGTTGCGGTCGCTCAGGCGACTCTGCCGGTGGTGTCGCGGCAGGCGGCAGCCGGTGACCGTGAAGGCATGGGGCAGACCCTTGCCGGTTCGATCAGACTTTCGTCATTTATCAATCTGTACGCCTGTTTTGCTATCATGGCGCTCGCCGTACCGACCGTTCGCATTCTTTTTCAGCATGGGCGCTTTACTGCTGCCGATACCGCTGCGACCGCCATGGCCCTGCAAGCCTACGCCACTGGCCTGCTTTTCTTTTCTTTGATAAAAATCATGGGCCCGGCTTTTTACGCCCTCAACGAAACGAGAATCCCAGTGCAGGCCAGTATTGTGTCGGTTATCGTCAACGTAACTTTGAACCTGCTGCTGATCAAGCCGTTCGGTTACTGGAGCCTGGCTCTGGCCACTGGCATTGGCGCCATGTTTAACGCCGGAATTCTTTATTATTATCTCGAAAAGCGCCTCGGCAGTTTTGCCCGTTTTGCCTTGCTGCCGGCTTTGCTGCGTATCTTTGTCGCTACCGCGGTTTCGGGTCTGGTTACTGCCCTTGTTTACCCGTTCGCCGCTGCGCAACTTGCCGGCCTGCTGGTCGCAGGTGGCTTTATCAATGCCGCCGCCGCGATGCTCAGCGCGACTGTCGCCGGAATAGCAGCGTTAATAATGATTTCGCGTCTGCTTAAAATTGAAGAAGCCGATCGTGCCATCGAGATGCTGACACGTCGGCTTAAACCCGGAAAAAAAGCTGCCGGTTTATGATCCGGCGTAACCGCCGAAGTTGCTGAGATACTGAGCGCGTTCGAAAAGAGCGGGGTTGGCGGCTTTGGTGAGGCTCAGGTGCCCTCTGAAATCGCCGATGCTTTCGTAGCCCTTCTTTTCCATCCAGGTGGTCAGCCCGGCAATGATTTCGGCAACGTGCGCCGGCCCTTTTTTATAAAAGACCGATGCCATCTGCACGGCGCTGGCTCCGGCCAGCAACATCTTGATCATGTGTGTTGCGTTGTGAATGCCGGTGGAAGCTGCAATCGGGCATTTCAGTCGCGGGCTGAGTATGCCGGCCCAGCGCAGGGGCAGCAGATGCTCGTTTTCGTTGCTCAGAGTGCTGGCAGTAATGACTTTTTCTTTGTCGATATCGATATCAGGGCTGCTGAAGCGGTTAAACATTGTTATGCCGGCGAGTTTTTCGCCGTCAAGTTCATGGCATATTGATGCCAGATCAGAAAAATAACTGCTGATCTTGACTGTTACCGGTATTTTGACCCGGCTGCTGACTTCGCGAACCGTGTCGAGATAAAAACGGCGGTTGTCTTCGGCCTTGCGGTTCGGATTAAAAGGCATGATGAAAAGATTGAGTTCAATCGCATCGGCGCCGGCATCTTGAACCTGCGAGGCAAACTGTAACCAGTCGCCAGCCGATATGCAGTTGATACTGGCCACTACAGGCACTTTGCTCGCTTCTTTGGCTGACTTGATCAGCCGCCCGTAGCTGGCGAGCACCTGATCGCGAATCTTGTAGTCGAAATAATCCATGAATTCGTCAAAGTGTGATTCAACCTTGTTCTGGGCGACCTGGTGGTATTCATTGATGATTTCTTCTTCGAATACCGATTTGAGCACGATTGCGCCCGCGCCGTTATCTGAGAACGCTTTTATCTTGTCGAGGTCAGCGGTCAGGCTGCTGCTGGCTATTATCAGCGGATTCTTGAGTTCAAGACCGAAAAATCTGGTTTTCAGGCTGGTCATTGGTTTTCCCCGTTCACAGATTGTATTTTTTCTTCAAAAAGTCGTGCATCGAGCCGGCGGCCTTGCGGCCATCGCCCATTGCGAGAATTACCGTGGCACCACCTCTGACGATATCGCCGCCGGCAAAAATCTCGGGAATCGAAGACTGCATTGTCTGCTCGTTAACTTCGATGGTGCCGTATTTCGACATTTTCAGGCCCTTGAGACACGCTGGTATCAAAGGGTTCGGCGAAACGCCAATGGCGACAATCGCCAGATCAACATCGATCTCGACAATATCGCCTTCGATAACAACCGGTTTGCGACGGCCAGAAGCATCGGGCTCACCGAGTTTCATGCGTTGCAGCCTGACTTTAGAAACGCGGCCTTCTTTGTTCGCCAGATATTCAATCGGGTTGGCCAGGTTCATGAACTCGATGCCTTCTTCTTCGGCATGCTTGATTTCTTCGAGTCGGGCTGGCATTTCTTCGCGTGAGCGCCGGTAGATGATGATCGAGCGTTCGGCCCCGAGACGCTTGGAAGTGCGTACCGCGTCCATGGCGGTGTTGCCGCCGCCGACTACCGCAACGCATTTGCCGCGCAGCACCGGGGTATCAGAGTCGCTCTGATTTGCATACATGAGATTGACACGGGTCAGATACTCGTTTGATGACATGACGCCATTGAGATTTTCACCCGGAATATTCATGAAATTCGGCAAACCGGCGCCGCTGCCAATAAAGAAAGCCTGATAGCCAAGTTCTTTAAGATCTTCGAAGCTGGCTGTGCGGCCGACCACAAAGTTTTTCTCGAAATTTACGCCCATCTGACGCAGATTTTCGAGTTCGAAATCAACTATGGCATTCGGCAGACGAAACTCGGGTATGCCATATTTGAGAACCCCGCCGATCTCGTGCAGGGCTTCAAAAACAGTAACATCATAACCGAATTTGATCATATCACCTGCAAATGACAGTGAAGACGGCCCCGAACCAATCGCGGCCACCTTGACGCGGTTGCGCTTTTCGACCTTCGGAACCTGAATCTTGCCCGAATTGCGTTCGAAATCGGCCGCAAATCGTTCGAGGTAGCCAATCGCCACCGCGTCTTTTTTCATTTTCTGTGTGTAGAAGCATTTTGCCTCGCACTGCTTTTCCTGGGGGCAGACACGACCGCAGACCGCCGGCAAAGCGCTGAACTCTTTAAGAGTGGCGGCGGCTTCAAGAAACTTGCCCCCCTCAATATATTTGACGAATTTCGGAATATTGATGCTGACCGGGCAACCCTCGATACAGGTCGGGGTAACGCAGTCCATGCAGCGACTAGCTTCGCGCCGTGCTTCGTCGGCAGTCAGACCCCTGTTTACTTCGCAGGTCTGTGACTTGATGCGTTCGAGTGGCTCTGCTTCAGTCATTTTTACGCGTTCCAGTGCCACCCGTTCCTTGTTGGCCAGGCTGTTGCGCAATTCAACACGCCAGTCGGCATTTCGTTCCTGTTTTAAAATTTCGCTGTAATCAGTCATTTGCAGATTCCTTGCGGTTATTTCTTGCGGGCCAGGTCTTCTTCGTTTTTGTAGGCACGCAGGCGCTGCAGCATTTCATCGAAGTCGATCTGATGGGCATTGAATTCGGGGCCATCGACACAGGTAAATTTGGTCTCACCATTCACGGTGACACGACAGGCGCCGCACATGCCGGTGCCATCAACCATGATGGTATTGAGACTGACCTGGGTCGGGATTTCGTATTTTTTCGTCAGCTGCGCAGCAAACTTCATCATGATGGCTGGCCCGATGGCGATGCATTCGTTGACCTTCTCGCGTTTGATAACCATTTCGGCACCCTCGGTTATCAGACCTTTCTGGCCGTATGAGCCGTCATCGGTCATTACGATCACTTCATCTGAATATTCTCGCATTTCATTTTCGAGAATCAGCAGATCTTTATTGCGGGCTGCCAGAACGGTAATAACCCGATTGCCGGCTTGTTTGAAAGCTTTGACAATCGGATACAGTGGCGCGATACCGACGCCGCCGCCCATTGCCAGAAGGGTGCCGGCTTTGAAAATGTGGGTGGCTTTGCCGAGCGGGCCAACCATGTCGGTGATGCTG
This sequence comes from Candidatus Rifleibacterium sp., assembly GCA_035352635.1. Lineage (GTDB taxonomy): Bacteria > Muiribacteriota > Ozemobacteria > Ozemobacterales > Ozemobacteraceae > Rifleibacterium. Next base: position 10,052 of record DAOPYA010000030.1, on the reverse strand, counting down.
TCGCCGGTTTCGAGATTGCAGAACTTGCCTGAACTGGCCCCGACGTTCTGCACGATCAGCGTGATTGTTCCCTTTTCGATATCTGAATCGACGATGGTGAGCGGAATGCGTTCGCCCTTTTCGCCAACCCTGAGAATTACGAAGTTGCCCGGCTTGCGTGACTTGGCAATCAACGGCGCTTCAATAATGAACTTGAATACCAGTTCTGATAATCTCTGCTTTTCAACTATTTTATTCATGCCTGTTTAGCCGCTGAACGGGTTTGATTTTCCGGTGGCTGACGGGTAGCTGATTCTTTTCTGGCACCGAATGGGTTCAGCTTTCAAACAGATTATTGCAAACCCCACTTAAAATCAACTCATATTCCGAGGCAATTGCCGGCTAACTAATGCTTGCTTTTGTTGGGGAAAAGCGTTAGATTTAGCGGATTAACAAAGGAGTCGGGCCAGTATGTCACCACAGATTGAACTAATTAAAAACCTGTTCAGCGAACTTTTTGCCAAGCTGATGGCCTTTACTCTCGAAGAAGAATTCCTGCAAGATCTCGGCGAGTCGCTCGAAATTTTCTACAACCTCCAGGAAGGCGAAGAATACGAATTCGACCCGACTGAAGAATTTCTGTTTCTCAGCTGGTTTCTGCTCGACGACAGTGATGCTTCTGATAACTGCCTCATGGACGAATTCCTGCGGCGCAATGCCGATGAATTGAACCTCCAGGAAATGCAGGTCTGCAAGGCCCTGAAAGAAACCCATCTGACGCTGCTTCAGGTTAAGTCAGTAGTGCCAGGCACTTCCATGACTCTAAAAGATGTTTTTCTTGGCGAAGAATTTCAAGTTTCTGAATCGGTTGGCTCAGACAGCGTTCCCGACGACAGCATGCTTTTTACGCGGGTGCTGCGCCTCGGTGATGCACGCTTTCTGGTCGGCGCCGGAGTGTTTCTTGACCCAGCGGTTCTTGAGCCGCTTTCCAAGTTTGTGACCGACCAGTTCAAACAGGATTGCGAAGAAGGTCACATCATGAGCTTTAAAGATTTTCTCAAGCAGAATGGTGAGCTGATCAACTGGTGGATTCGTGCCTACGAAAAGGGCGAACTCAACGAAGACGGCCCCGAAGGCGATTCAGAACCAGACCCTGACTCTGACCCCGACGCGGTCGGCTGATCCGGTTTTTTGTTCTAGTTTGCCTCTGAATGTCAGGGGCCGTAACGACCTTGCTGTGCCCCGGCCTCGCCGGCGGTCAGACAGGGTGAATCACTGGCGTTGCCATCGGCAATCTTCTGCAACTGGTAGCTGTAAGGCGTGCCGCCAACAAACAACGGATCAACTTCGATGTTAGCGGTGCCGGTGCTGTTGGTGCCGTTAAATGCATAGGTGTAATTATGGATATCGTTGAAACTGATAGTTGGCGTTGCCAGGGTCAGGGTCTGGTTGATACCGTAGATGGCTTTGGTGCTGCCTGTATAGGCAATGATATTGTTCTTGATAGTCGGGGTACCGGCGTCAACCTGCACGCCGATCAGGCAATCGACGGTGTTGTTTTCGAACTGGTCGCTGCCCAGCAGGGTCACCCCGGTCTGGTTATCGATGAACAGATTGTTTCTGATGTTCGAATTCGCTGAAACCATGCCGATGTCGCAGTCACGGATCGTGTTATACCTGATATTCAGAGCTGTTGACAGGCCAAGATTCAGGCCAATGCCGCACAGACCGAATTCGCAGTATTCGATTGAAGGTGTTGAACCTTCGCTCTTGATGCCCGTGTCGGCGAACATGACCGTAGCGTGACGCAGAATGTTGTCAGGCTGGGTGGTTCCAAGAAAGAAAATGCCGCCCCACACAGATTTGCGCGGAAAGCTTTCGGCAGAAGTAAAGAGGATGCGCTGATTGCTGGTTCCGACTGCCATCAGGCCGCCCTGAATGATAAGATCGGCCATATTGCTGCCTTGAGGGTCAGGCAACGAGTCTTTCTGGGTGAATCTGATTTCGCAGCCGCTTTCGATAGTCAGCACAGATCCGCCACGCACTCTAACGTCGCCCTGCATGATGTATGGGCTTTCGGCAGCCAGCCAGGTGCGATTCTCGCTGAGGGTGCCCGGGGTGACAACCGAAAGGGTCGCGGTGGGCTGGCTTTCGTTGCCGGCCACGTCAATAGCTTTGAGGCGATAATAATATTTGCAGGCGATTTTAAGCCCTTCATCCTGGTAGGTGGTGCTGCCAACCCCAGAACTGATCGGGTTGGCATTCACCCTGGTGAAGTTTCCGGTGGCAGATTCTGATCGATAAAGGTTGTAACCGGCCAGATCGGTTTCGCTGTTACTTGCCCAGCTGAGAACGATGCGTTCCATTTCGGTTGGCCCGGCGATGACAAAACCGGCCGGAGTTGCAGGCGCGGCACCGCTTGGCGTCGAGAACTGGTATTCAGACGAAACCCCTTCGTTGCGTTCAAAATCCATCGACCTGACCCGAAAATGATAAGTCTGGCCAGGCAGAAGGCTGGTGAGTGTCACTGTGTGAGAGGTAACCATCGAAGGGTCTGATGCGACCATTGTGAATGGCGTCAGGCCAACCGGGCCAGTGGCATAATCGACGGTTGAGTCAGAAGATTCATTGGTTTCCCATTTGATCAGGGCACTGTTTTCGCCTGAATTGTCGATAGAAACTCCGGTTATAACCGGTGGCAGCCCATCGATGACCGAAAAGGTGAGATCGGCATTTTCGAGGGTTTCGCCCCTGACGATTTCGACGATCTTGACCACTGATTTTTTGTCGAAAGTGGCAACGAGCTTGCGTTGGCCGGGATCGACATTGGTGATGGTGTAGCGGCCAAGTTCATCGGTGAGTACCGAATTATTGGCGCCATAAACTTCGACACGGGCTTCATGAAGAGCTTTGCCGTTAGAGTCGAAAACCTTGCCGGTTACATTGCCTTTGACTGAACTTGAGCTTTTCAGACAGCCGGTTATCCCGACAAGAACAACCATCGCCAGCAGCAGGGCGAAGGTTTTTCTGAAATTCTTCATAACGCCTCCGGTGAATTTTATAGCTATAGATGATTTATCGGCAGTATCGAACGCTTTCAGCAGAGATTTTCAGCTGAATCTGACAATAAAAAAACCGGCGCCACCGCAATGCTGTGGCGCCGGTTTTTTAAGAGAGCTAATTCAGTAGAAATTCAATAACAGTGGCCATCTGTTCGAGAGAGGTGCCTTCGTAGGCCGGATCAAGCTCTTTGGCGTAATCGAGCTGCTCGCGGGCCTTGTCGTTTTCGCCGATTGATGCGTAGGCGTAGGCGAGCATGGCGTGCGCTTCGGCATTAGAAACCCCGGTGTTGCGGCGGGCGCTGTAGGCAAAATGTTCGTTTTCCTTGCCCAGTTGTTTGAAGAGCAGATCGACAACCATTTCCATGTCTGAGCGCGAGGCTTTCTGCAGATAGCCGGCAGCCAGGCCGACTTTAGCGTCGTTAGAGATATCTTTGGCTTTTTCGAACCAGGCGATGCCATCTTTCAATTCGCCCTGATACGATTTGGCCCAGCCAACACCGTTATTGGCCTCGGCTTTTTCATCGGCGGTCGGATTATCATTAAGTACCTTATTGAACTGGGTAATAGCACTGTCGTATTGGCCCTTGGTGATGTTTTCCCAGCCGATATCATTATAGGCATTGCCTCTGACGATGGGAGTGCCAACGTCATAGGAATATGAATTATCGCCCTCACCGTTAACGCCGCCACTGCAGCCGGTGAGACCGAATATCAGAGGCAGAACAAGCAACAGAGCTGTAAGATGATTTTTCTTCATTAGTGCTCTCCTTTAGCGCATAACCGCGAACTTGCCGCGTTTTTTCAAGGTCCGGCCGCCGCTGTTGACTTCAAGCTGGTAGAAATAGACGCCGTTGGCAACTTCCTTGCCGCTGTTGTTGCGCATATCCCATCTGATTCTGCCGCTTTTCTGGCTGGCAAAGTCAAAGGTGTCAAAGTCTGCGACGCGGTGACCTGCAGTATCGTAAATCTTCAGTTTAACTACCTCAGCGTTCTGGTTGAAGTTGTAGTTGAAATACATCGCCCGGCCAGTTGCGGGGTTCGGGTAAGGCATGAACTCATCGAGACCGAAGGGAGCCGGGGCTTCGACCATGAAGGATTTCTTCAGGGTATTACCAGCCAGGTCGGTCACTTCAAATCTTATCTCATGTTTACCTTTCGGCAATGGTCGTTTGAGTTTGTAGCTGAAATTACCGGCAGCATCGACGCTGATTTCCGGAACTTCGATTTCATTGATGAACAGCTTGAAAGAATCTTTATTGAGGCCTGAACCGGCGTCGGCAAGCTGACCTTTGATTTCTGGAGTTGCGGTTTCGAGCTTTTCCATGGAGGCCGGGCTGAGATCGGCAACCGAAGGCTCAGTAAGGTCAGCCATCAGTGCCAGGCGACCGAGACCGGTCAGCTGCGCTGATATCTGGCCGTCTTTAACGGTGCCACCCTGGAAAACCCATTTTCCGTTTTTGTCCTGGCGGTAAACATGGATTTTTTCGGCGGGCACTGCAAAATTTTCTTTGCTGATATCGACTGTGTAGAGCAGACATTTTTTAAGTTTGAGGCTGACCGGGCCGGTTTCTTCAAGGGCGAGAACATTGGCGAGTTCGGCGGGCCGGTTTGCAGTTCTGGCTCCGGGCATGGCACTGGCTCTGAAGTTCGAGGCGACAAAAGGTGATTCAAGGTTTTCGCGGTCGAGCATATAAATGATTGCGGGGCTGTAAGTAGAGTCTTCAGAACCTTTAAGAGTTGCACGGCCTGAGTTTGAGGTGATATTCAGGCGCTGCGACGCATTCATGTCGGCGACGGTGAACTGGAACGAATCATTGCCGACCATGCCGTAGAGGTCAGTGCCAGAAATATCGATGTAAGCTTTGCCCGGGCTGCTGACGTCGATTTTGTAAGAACCGGCGTAGAATTTTTCCTTGAGGAAGTTCATGACCACGGGGGTGCGGGCCGAACTCTGCGATACTGAGCAGGACGGAGGTGACTGCAGAGCTTCTGAAGCCTTGGTGACGATCATCAGCTGATATTCATTGCCAGGATTCGAGAAAATCTTGGTGGTGAAAGACGGGCCGGTGTTGATAACGACGCTGTTGGTGCTGTCGGCAGCCATCTGGTTGCCGGCCAGGTCGGTGGTGCCTTCAATCGAGATGATCGCGGTTCCGTCATAGATGGCGCTGCTGTTCTTGGGTATGACAGTGGTGCCGATCCAGGTGTCTTCTTTGAATGAAGTCTTTTCGATGTTCATCAACTGACCGCCGGCGGTGGTGATCTTGACGACCGGGCTGATGGTGGCATCGACCAGTTCGCTGAACCTGATGGTGAAGGTAACCATGCCGGTCGAGATCTTGTTGGCAGAACTCGGGGCAGGCTGAACTTCGACCACCAGTGGCTTAACGGTATCGACAGTGAATTTGCGTGTGGCTGAGAAGGCGCTGATGTTGTAACCATCAACACAGGTTTCAATAGCAGCGACCCGCCAGTAATAAATACCGTCTTTCGGCATGGTGAAGGCACCTTCAGTCATGACCATAACCTGGCCGACCAGGTCGGGGTAACTGGTGCTGCTCTGGGCATTCAGAATATTGTTGAAAGAAGAATCATCGGCGACTTGCAGCAGATACTGGTCAGCACCGGTGCTGGCGCTCCATTTGAATGACTGGCTGCGCTTGTTGGTAATGCCATCGGGAAGGGGGAGAATCTGGGTTGGTGATGGCGGCGGTGTGCGGTCAACAATGTAACTGGCGGTTTTTTCGGCAGAAATGTTACCGCCAAGGTCAATGGCTCTGAGCTTGATGCTGTATGAACCGTCAGCTTTGCCTGAGATACTGATGCTGGCGGAAACACTGGCGGTTTTGCTCGGCAGAGTGCTGGCACTCAAAGCTGACCAGGCGCCTGATTCATCGGCCCACTCAACGCTGCTGACCTTAACATCGGCAGCGGTGCCGTTGTCCTGCACAAGCCCTTCGATTGGGAGACTGTTCTTGCAGTATTTGCCACCGGCGGGCTTAACAATGCTGCTGACAGTAGGGGTCAGGTAGTCATATCTGAGAGTGTATGAGGCATTCAGGCGGTTTGGAATGACCAGACCGGCATTGGCGCGGTCGAGAAGCAGAACGTTAAAGGTGACATCGATGGCACCTTCGGTGGCTTCGGTTGGCTGTGGCGGCAGGGTCTGCACCAGCTTGGTGCCGTTTACGGTTGCGGGTTGCGAGGTGGTCGCGCCCATTACCCAGGTGAATGAACTGTTGGTGGTATCAACGCCTGAGCCGGTGCTGTTATACCAGTTCGGGTCGCCAGGAACCTGCATATTCGAAAGATTTGCATCGGGGGGCATTTTCGAGCCGTAGGTAATGATATCTTTCGGGGCGTCGGAAACAGTGATGCTGAGTTCAGACTGAGTCAAACCGAAGAAAGGCTTGCTGGATGGGCTGGTCAGGTTGATCATCGGAACTGACCCGGTGATTACCGGGGGCTTGCTGTCATAGATGAAGTAACCGTTGACGGCTGGGCCGGTATTGCCAAGGGTTGTTTTCGGAACAACGCTCATGTCGTAGCGACCGTCATGACTCTGGTCTTTAGCCAGGGCACCTGAATGAAGCTGCCAGATAAGAGCTGTGGTTGAAGCGCCTTTTAACTGGGTGCCGGCTACAGAACCATTATAGCGAACCGAGATCGTTGAGTTAACGTAGTCGGGTCGCGAATGATTGATCTGTGCCCAGACCTGATTTATTGAGAGCGATTCATGGGTGGCGTTGGCGATTCTCTGATCGGCCGGGCTGAAGGTCACGGCGTCAGGGGCGTCTTTTTCGAGGTTAAAGGTGCGGGTTGATGATTCACCGGTATTGCCACTCACATCACGGGGGGTAACAGTGATGGTGTAGGTGCCGGGCAGCGTCAGTTCAGAAAAGTCGAAATAAATGGTATCTCTGCCATTATTAGACTTATTACCGATGATACTGGCGTTTGAACTGTCGTGAACCAGGTTGAACACAAAACCCGCATTGTCAAAGTCAAGACCTGAGTTGCCTGTATCAGTGACCACGGCGGTCAATCTGGTGACGGCACTGGCGATTACTACCGGCTGGGGCATGGCATTGATGTCGATGCCCATATTGCCGAGGCTGATTCTGGTGACTACCGGGCCATCGCGATCGACGATAACGGTGCGCGGTGTTTTGCCGGTGTAGCTTTCGACGTTGGCGTTGGGTTTAGCCTGGTCGGCTGCGACAACCCAGAGGTTATACTTGCCGGCAGCCAGCGAAGATGCGTTCCAGTTGTAGCTCCAGGGTGAAGGGCTGGCGGCCATTATCGGAACCGACTGAGTTGCAATGGCACCGCCGGTGGTGCTCTGCCAGATCAGGTCGATGTAGCCGACCCCTGAACTGTTGTCGCTCACCTGACCCGAAAGAGCAATGCTCGGAGTCGAGCTGGAAATGTAGATGGGGGTTGATTCGTTGAAAGTGGCGGCCGCTGGTGTGGAGTCGATGAAGAAGGCACTGCCACCACCTGATGGAACCTGTATGGCATCAAGAGTGTTGCCGAAAGTGTCTTTGGCGCCGCTGATACTGAGGGTGGCCGCTCCGTCATACGAAGTGCCGCCGTTGGCGGGCACTGTAAAGTCGCCAATATAGGTATTAGAAGCTACCCAGGTGCCGGCAGAACTTGTGATCTTGATACCGCTGGCGCTGGTAACGGTGATCATCGGGTTGGTCGTCGAGTTCATGTCTTTGCTGAACACCATTTTAAGCTTATAGGTACCGGCGCCGATCTGATAGTTGCTGGCAACCGGCAGAGGCATGGTGAATGGTGAATCAAAGGTTACAATGGTGCTGGTAGAGCTTGATGAGTTATCACGAATGATAGTAATTGGCCCTGAAACGGTTGAAACGTTGCCGGCCGCGTCAGTTAGCCTGAAGGTGATGCTGTTTGAGCCGGTGTTCAGTGGCACGGTGATATTCATCGGCGAAACCGTGACAGCCTGGGCTGAACCCTGAGGAGCACCATTAACCAGGGTCTGAATCTGAACAGGCTTGGCAACTTCGGTGTCGATGCCGGTGATGGTAACCGGAACCACGACTGTAGCTGCGTTGGTATTACTGGGCAGACCGGAGCCATCGGCGGTGGGAGCAGCCGGTGCCGTGCGGTCAATGATCATGGCGAAGGCGGAAGATTGTGATACAACCGTGCCGTTGCTGTCTTTGCTGATTGCAACATAGCTATGGGAACCTTCGGCGGGGCTGACCCCGATGGTCCAGCTGGTGCCGGTTACGGCAACCGTCGAGACTGAAGTTCCGGAATCTTTTATTTCGATTGTGCTGGCACCATTCGGGCAGGCACCAGTCAGAGAAATGGTCTGAGAATTGGTCGGACTGGCTGGAGTGGCACCGGTGATCGTGGTTTCGCCAGTGGCAGATGACCCGACTGTGAAAGTAACTGAAGTATTGCCGCTGTTGGCACTGGCTGCCGGTGATGACAGATCTTTTGCTGAGATGGAAACGCTGTAGTTGCCATTGGTAAAGGCGGTAGTCAGTTGCAGATTATAAACAAAGCTGGTGCCCTGGGTGAGAGAGCCTTCCATTGCTGCTGCGACGCCGTTAGAGGTGACGGTGGGCGCCAGGATGTTTTCGTTGCTGGTGATCTGAATGCGCACGCTCTGAGTGTTTGCAAAAACCGAACCGTTAGTGATCTGGGCGGTGAGGGTGGGTGCGATGAAATCGACGATTACACCATTATCGGCAACGGCAGTGCCTGTCTTGCCGCCATTATCAACGATTTCGACGGTCAGCTTTTCGGCAGTGCCTGCGGTGTCACCGATCTGACTGGCCGGTATGGAAACCTTTGATGTGGTGCCGCTGATTGCTGGTTCAGAGACAATGGTAGTGCCACCTTTTTTGAATTTGGCAGTGTAAGGGGGCGAATCGCCGGTCCAGGTTGCGTCAAGAGCCACGCTGCCGCCGCCATTGATAATATTACCAGTGGCGCCGGGAAAAGTAGCCTTGAGGCTGACGGCGGAAACGTCTGCCATGACTGCTGTCAGGCTGCCGAAAAGCAGCAAAAGCATGCAGAGCACTACTCGCATGCTAATTGGATTACAGCATCGGATACCAGCATTTGTCTGCCTCATATTTGTCTCCTGTTCGTTTCTGCAAAGAGGGCACAAGTCAAATAGTATTTCTCACCTTTCATTTCGGCAGATTAGTTGATAAACTTGACACGAAAAAATGCTTTTGGCAGAATTTTCGAGTTATTTTATTCCGTGCACAGTTCTATTGCTACTAAAAGAAGAAAAAATTTCATGAAAAATTTTTATCAGGATACGGCGTTCACTGGTTTGAAATTGCAAACACCTCATCTGGCGCAGAAAGTCACGCTTCTGATGCTGCTGGTTGCCAGCCTGATCGTCGGTGGTTGCGGGGGCACTTCTTCGACAAAGAATTTGAGTGGCGGCCCCACCGGGATTGTTGACGATCTTGAAGCCGGTCGTATTCAGGGCACCGTTTTCTCAGCTGATACCAGCACCGCTATCAGGGGTGCGGTCATTGAAACTTTTCAGAATCAAGCCATGGCAGGCGCTGATGGAACTTATCTGCTCGGGCCTATGGCTGCTGGCGATTATCGTGTTATTACCAGGGCAACCGGCTACAGCCCGGTGGTTAAAGACGGCGTCAGGGTTCTTGGCGGTCAGATCACCGAGAATGTTAATTTTCAGCTCAGTTCGCAAACTGCCTCGTATTCGCCTGATTTTGCAGTGCTCGCCATTAACCCGTTTCTTGGCACTGATGGCGACGAAATCACCGTTTATTGCCGGGGCTGCGGCACCGTTGCCGGGCGCGTTACCTTTAATGACCGTGATGCTACGATAATCAGCTGGAACAGCATGCTCGACGACCGCATTGTCGTCAGGGCGCCTGCCGAGGTCGAAAGTGGCCCGGTGCGGGTTATAATTAATGGCGAAACTTCTAAAGAAACTCAGCCGCAATTGTTCATCGGTAAGCCGGTGGCACTGCGTGCCGAGCC
>DAOPYA010000029.1:0-45672 GCA_035352635.1 Candidatus Rifleibacterium sp. | reverse complement strand
TCTCGGTGCCGACTATACGGTTTTTCGCCACAGCAAACCGGCCACCTTCGATATCTTTCACAAAGACTACACTTATCTGGCCTGCCACGATGGCCGTGAATGGTATATTTTTAAAAAGGGTGATTTCAAACCCGAAAAAGAGGTAATATCTTCTGTCCTTAAAACTGTCGCAGAACAGTTGCCTGGTCGCATCCTGTTAAGCGAAAAGGCCTGTGAAGCGGCTGAACTGATCCCAATCAACGATGGAGTGTATCATGATTATTTCTCTGCGCTCTGAGTCACGAAAATTGTCTCTCCTGCTCATGCTCGTTGCCGTCTTCTGTTTGTGCGGCGTAACCGATGCTTTTGCCCAGCGCAACATCTGCTACGAATGCAAAACCATCAACACCGCTGATGCCGCCAGATGCAAAAACTGCACCCTGGCCCTCAACCTCTGCCTTGACTGTGGCACCGAAAACCCAGCCGACAAAGACTTTTGCACTGGCTGCAATGCTTCCCTCGCCGAAATGCGCATTCTCGGCCGCATTGACCCGAAAACCCGCAAAGAACTCAGACTTGGCGAATCAGAACGCGCCAAAATCGAAAAAGAATTGATCAAAATCGGCTACCTGCTCGAACAGAAACCCGATGACGAAGAAAAGCTTCTCTATAAAAAAGCCATGCTGCTGCATCGCATGAATTTCTTCTCACGTGAAGCCGAAACCTGGCGCGAATTCCTGAGAAAATTCCCCGAAAGCCAGAAAAAATCGACTGCCAACGCCTATCTCTCAGTTGCCCTGCGCAAATGGGGTTACCTGTTCTTCAGCCAGAAAAACAAAGAAGGCGCCGGCACTCTGTTTGCTGAAGCTACCCAGGCCAACCCGATGAATCACGACGCCTGGAACTGGCTCGGCCGCGTTAAAATGGAAACAGGCAAGACCGATGAAGCAAAAGCCGCTTACCTGAAGAGCCTCGAAGCCAGCCCCGGCGATAAAACCGCTATTAATTTCCTCAGACAGCTCAAAGCCGAAATTCCTGCAAATCTTCTGAATCCAAGAGCCGATGACAAAAAATGACCCCTTAAAAGAACTGGCAGGCGATTTCCTCGCCAGGTTTTCGCCTGCCGTTCTTAAACAGGTCGATGGGCTGTTTGACCAGCTTAAGTCAGACAGCCCCAGCAAACTGGCGGTGAATTTCGGGCTGGCGATGCCACCCGAAATGCGCCGCCGGGTTCTTGCTGCCATCGGCCTTGAAGACGCCGCGGCCCCGCAGATTGCCAGCCGCCATCTTCCCTACCTGATCGTCATGAAAAACCTCGTCGAAAAATTCGGCGACACACTGGTCAACGCCGGCAAAGAAGAGATTGCCGCCCATATCTGGCGCGAAGGCCGACGCCTGAGACTTTTTGAGAACGAAATTCAACAGCTGGTCGATTTTTTTCCGGCCTGGTTTGCCAGTATTTCAAAAAAGCGCAGTGTCGAGTTCTCGCCGGCCCGCGTCAGCAGCGTCGGATCTGTTGACTCAGCCTGCGACACTTCGACCGCCGACCTCTCATTCAATGGCATCATCGGTCATTCTGAACCGATGCGCTCAATGTTTGCCTGCCTGAAAAAAATCAGCAGCAGCAACCTTTCCATACTTATTCAGGGCGAAAGCGGCACCGGCAAAGAACTGGTTGCCCACGCTATCCATTCCCTTTCTGAGCGGGCCTCTGCCAGTTTTATCCCGGTCAACTGCGGCGCCCTGCCTGACTCGATTATCGAAAGTGAATTGTTCGGCCATGAAAAAGGCGCCTTCACCGGCGCCGCCTCGCAAAAAATGGGTTATTTCGAAATCGCCCACCAGGGCACCATCTTCCTCGATGAAATCACTGAAACATCATTGAATACACAGGTCAAACTGCTGCGGGTTCTTCAGGAAAAACAATTCTACCGGGTCGGCGGCACCAGACCGGTTGCAGCCGACTGCCGCATTATCGCAGCCACCAACCGTGACACCCTCGAAATGGCTCGCACCGGCGCTTTCCGGCACGATCTCTTCTACCGCATCAACGAAATGACCATCTCGCTGCCACCGCTGCGCGAGCGCAAAGAAGACCTTCCGGCCCTTGTCGAACATTTTCTCGAAAAATTCGCGGCCCAGAACAACCGCCCGGCACCACGCCTCAGCCCCCACACCTGGAAAACCCTGCAAAATTACAACTGGCCCGGCAACATCCGCGAACTGGAAAACGCCCTTAAAAGAGCTGTGGTGCTCGCCGATGAGCTGATTGAACCCGGGCATCTGCCCTCGGCCATAACTTCTGCCGCCACCCTAAATGATTATCAGGCGCCAATGCCCGCTGATGGTTCGCTCGAAGAACTTTTGCAGGGCGCCGAACGCCAGATTCTCGCCGCCCAGCTGCAACGCCACGCCTATAATGTTTCAAAAACCGCGGCGGCACTTAAAATTTCGCGGCGCACCCTGCAACGCAAAATGAGTCTGCTCGGTCTCGAAAAAAAACCGGCCTGAGCGCTTTAAAACTTCGCTTCAACCAGGGTCGCAACTCCATAGACAAGATTGGCGATCTCTTTCATTGTGGCGCCGGTGAAGGCAAAAACCACATCTGAAATACGCTTAACCCCAGGAATCCATTCGAGCCGCGGGGCCAGGCTGACATCACGCAACCTGATGGTCAGGTGTGTCGGCCCTGAAATCTGGGAAGGCTCGATAGCCGAAACATTCTTGAGCGCCCGTTTCATTTCTTCACGCAGTTGTTCGCACACCCGGTCTGGGTGCACGCACAAGGCGCCATCAGTTCCGATTGAATATTTGGTTATCACCGTATGCGTCGACGGCATGTTGGTGCCGGCCTGCTCGATTGCCTTTGAATCACCACTGATCAGCAGGGTTGGCACTTTCATTTCGCCGGCCACCAGCGCCAGAATGTCGAATTCACCTACCGGCTGACCGAAAATTTCAAAATCAACCTTGTTTGAATAGGTATGCGGCAGCACAGCCCCGTAGGTGCCGGTGCGGGCATGAATGCCAAGCAGAACCAGACCGGAAAAGGTCGAATCAAGAAGATCAAAGCCCGAGGTTGGCCGAAAGCCACCCCGAATCACCATGACTTCGCGCGGCAGAATCTCGGTCTGAAGGGTCAGGCCATTACCATGAAAGTCATTAACATAAACTTCTTCGGCACCGGCACTGATGGCGGCTTCGCAGACCGCCCTGATTTCACGTGAATATTGCACCCGCGCCGCCTCAAACCAGCTTGAAACACCACCGGTCTGGGTTTCAGCAACCACTCCGGCAATCCCTTCCATGTCTGCTACGATATAAAGTTTCATAATCTGCTCCCGAAAAATTCCGCGTTCAACAAAGCTGTGTTCGTATTATAATATGCACCGTCATGGCAAAACAAGATAACCGCTATTTTAAACTTCACAGCCCGTTTCAGCTGCGCGGCGACCAGCCCGAAGCCGTAAAAAAACTTGCACGCTGGCTTGAAAATGGCCATGAGAGACTCACTCTGCTCGGGGTTACCGGCTCTGGCAAAACCTTCACCATGGCCAACATCATCGAACGCGCCCAGCGACCTGTTCTACTGATTACCCACAATAAGACGCTCGCAGCGCAGCTTTACAGCGAATTCAAAGAGTTTTTTCCTGAAAACGCCGTTGAATATTTTGTCAGCTATTACGATTATTACCAGCCCGAAGCCTATATTCCCTCAACCGACAGCTATATCGAAAAAGACTCGGCAATCAACGAACAGATCGACCGATTCAGACATTCAGCCACCACCTCGCTGTTTTCCCGCCGTGATGTTCTGGTAGTTGCCTCAGTCAGCTGCATCTTCGGCCTCGGGTCGCCGTCTGATTATTCTGAAATGCGCATTGCCCTTAAGGTCGAACAGGAAATCAGCCGCCAGAAACTGGTTCGCGACCTGATCGATATTCAGTATTCCCGCAACGACATGGACTTTCATCGCTCAAGATTCAGGGCGCGCGGTGAGACTATCGATATATTCCCAGCTTCAAGCGAACAGGCCATCCGGGTCAAGTTCTTCGGCGACGCGATCGAAAAAATCGAGCAGTTCGACCCGCTGACTGGCGAAGTCACCCAGAAACTCGCAGCGGTCGATATTTTTCCAGCCCAGCATTTCGTCACCACCGTTGAAAAAATGGAACGCGCCCTCGCCAACATTGAACTCGAAATGAAAGACCAGGTTAAATTCTTCGAAGCCGGACACAAAATGATCGAAGCCCAGCGCATCTACGAAAGAACCCGCTACGACATGGAAATGATGCGCGAAACCGGCTTCTGCAAAGGTATCGAAAACTACTCGCGCCATTTCTCGGGCCGCCAGCCGGGTGAACCGCCCGACACCCTGGTCGATTACATCCCAAAAGACTGTCTGATAATTCTTGATGAATCGCACATGACCGTGCCACAGTTGCGGGGCATGTCGCGGGGTGACCGCAGCCGCAAACAGACTCTGGTTGATTTCGGTTTTCGCCTGCCTTCGGCTCTCGATAACCGCTGTCTGACCTTTGAAGAGTTTCTCGCGCACCGCCGGCCATTATTGTTTGCTTCAGCCACACCAGGGCCATACGAACTCGAAACCTCTGAAGACCGCATCGCCGAACAGCTGATCAGACCGACTGGCCTGCTTGACCCTAAAATCTCGGTGGTCAAAAGCGAAGGGCAGATCGATTACCTGATCAACCAGATCACCGCCCGCATAGAGCGCAACGAACGTGTTCTGGTAACCACCCTCACCAAAAAGATGGCCCAGGAACTCTCAGGCTACCTTTCAGACCTCAACATCCCGACCAGCTACCTCCATGACGAAATCGACACTCTCGAACGCATCGAAATTCTTCGCGACCTGCGGGCCGGCGAAATAAAAGTTCTCGTCGGCATCAATCTGCTCAGAGAAGGCCTTGATCTACCAGAAGTCTCACTGGTTGCTATTTTAGACGCGGACAAAGAAGGGTTTCTCAGGTCAGCATGGGCACTGATGCAGATATGCGGCCGCGCCGCCCGCAACGTCAACGGCGAAGTAATTCTCTTTGCCGACAGAATTTCGGCAGCCATGAAATACTGCATCGACGAAACCGCCCGACGCCGCGGCATCCAGGAAAAATACAACCTCGATAATGGTATCCAGCCCCAAACGATTATCAAGTCACTGCCGGCCCTCTTTGTGCCGGGCCTTGGCCCCGAGAACAAAGAGCATAAAGACATCGACGCCATTAAGCTCGAAGAATTACTCAACAACCTCAAAAATGAAATGAACGCCGCCGCCGGGCGTATGGAATTCGAAAAAGCCGCCATGATTCGCGACGAAATCATCGCCATCCAGGAAGAACACCTCGAACTCGGGGTGCTCGGTCAGCTCGGCAAAGCCCTGAAATCAGGCAAAGAAAAGGGCGCGGCCCGGCGCCGCAAAACAAAAACCCTTATGGCACCTGGCCAACATGGCCGCAAAGCCCGCTGATCGAAGCCCGTAAAAATTATTTTACATTTATTACTTGCCAAGCATGGCCTATTTTGTTATGTTTAAGGTGTAAGCAGTTATTTGACAAGTTTCCCTGCGTTGTGCGTGATGGTGCAGGTCAAATTGAGCCGACACCTGTATCTGAAAGGGAATCTGTCTCTGTTTATCTCTGAGATCAGCTTACGAGTGGATTCAATGCCGCTACGAAGCCCTCGATGATTAGACAGGCGGACAACCGTGCTGTTTCAGTGGGTTCAATTTCTCCTTTACACGGCAATTGCGGGGTTCAAAAAACCGCCCGTTCAGGGCGGTTTTTTATTTCTGGCTATTCACCCGCTCAGACTCCTGCCACAGCCGGTTTCTCTTACCGCATGGCCACTTAACCTGAAATTATTGCTTTTGCTTTCATTTACGTTTATCATGTGGGCCATGAGCAACAAGCATGTGCTGATAATCACTGATAACCCCGCCGGGCTGCAGGCTGAACCGCTGGTTCTGAGTTCCGAAAAATGCCGAGTTACCAGACTCGACTCTATTAAATACCTCGGCTTTTCAGGCGTGCAGCATGTCGTGATCGATTGCGCCAGTATAGGCATCGCCCTTAAAAAAGTCAGTCTCGGCATCCGCGACGACGACGAAACCCGCTCTCTCTGGGGCCTGCTTGCTTCAACGAATGGCCCGAAAGTTCATCTGCTCGTCGAAAAAATGAGCAAGGCCAGCAGCGAAATGCAACAACTCGGCGTCGCCTACATAATTCCCGCCGAACTGCGCCGCCTGCTCGAAGAAACATCATCAGCCACAACCCACAGCTTTAGCGACTCAGACTCATCAGCATCCCCACTGCTGACCGCCGACGACATACGTGACCTGCATCAACAGGGTTCGCGACGCCTGCCTTCCGGCAGTCGCCTGACTCCATGGGCCACCGAAATCGCCGCCTCCCTTAACATGCAGACTGACGACAATCAGCTTTTTCTTCTTATGCCGGTGATGGCCGCCAGCCGCCGGCAGCTGGCAGAACAGCGCGAAGAATTGTTCTCGCTGGCCAGCCGTTACCCGAATCTGCTGTTCATAGTCAATGAAGTGTTTCTGCCGATCTTCAACGGTCTTTTTCCATCGTTGAGCGGCCGCACCGTATCGCCATCAGTGCACTGGGCCAGTCACGGTGCCTATACGGGTGAAGTATCGCCGGCAATGCTTGCCGATCAACGCTGTTTTGGGGCGATTGTCCCGGCGCAAAAGCCATATACCGACCCCGAAAACCTCAAAAAGCTGCTTGGCCTGGCTCAAAAACACGGTTTGACGCTTTTTTGCACATTTACACTTGCGTCTGCCGGTACCTGTGATATAATTGCCTCTGATCGTCAGAGCGCCGGGACCATGATCCCCCTTTATCAGTCCGGGGTTGTTAATCCGGCCAGGCTTCCCGATTCGGGTGCCGTAGCAGTAAACAAAGAATTTTTACAGCAGATTACCATCAGGAAAGGAAACTGAACCAGATGATCGACGAAAATCAGGTCAAAATAATCGTTGCAGAAGTCATCAAAGGCATCGAACAGCGCGAAAGAATCCAGGCAGGCAAAGTGCCTACCGGGGTCAGCAACCGCCACATCCATGTCAGTCAAACCGACCTCGAAACCCTGTTTGGTAAAGGCTACAAGCTTAAAGAAATGAAGCCCCTTTCGCAGCCCGGCCAGTACGCCGCTGACGAAACCCTGCTGCTGGTAGGCCCCAAAGGCTCCATCGAAAAATGTCGCATTCTCGGCCCGGTTCGACCATCGACCCAGGTTGAGATTTCGATGACCGACAGTTTTAAACTTGGCGTTGCCGGCGTGGTCAGAGATTCAGGTGATACCAAAAAAACGCCCGGCTGCACCCTCAAAGGCCCGGCCGGTGCCGTGACCCTCGAAGAAGGCGTCATTGTCGCGGCCCGTCACATTCACGCGAGTCTTGCTGATGCCGCCAAATTCGGCCTCAAAGACCTCGACCGCGTTGCTGTGCGCAGCACCGGCATTAAATCGGTTGTTTTCAACAATGTTCTCGTTCGGGTCAGCGACAAGTTCGCTCTTGATTTCCATATCGATACGGATGAAGCCAACGCCGCCGGTCTCAAAAACGGCGACATGGTCGAAATAGTAGCTTAAATTTAAACTGGTAATAAAACTTTCAGGAGGTTGTCATGCAGGAAGCCCTGGGTATGATTGAAACACGTGGATTAACCGCTCTTATCGAAGCTTGTGACGCTATGGTCAAAGCCGCCAACGTTAAACTCGTCGGCTGGGAAAAAATCGGTTCGGGTTATGTAACCGCCTTCGTAAGAGGCGATGTTGCTGCGGTCAAAGCCGCTACTGATGCCGGCGCCGCCGCTGCCAAGAAACTGGGCGAACTCGTATCCGTACACGTCATTCCGCGCCCTCACTCAAATCTTGATGAAGTGCTGCCCATAAAAGAAATTCTGGCCAGCACCAAGAAGTAACAGGTAAGCTATGATACTTGGCCGCGTATGTGGTACCGTTGTTTGTACCCGCAAAGACGACAGTCTGGTTGGGCTTAAGCTACTGATCGTCGAGGAATTAACCCTCGACGGGGCCAAGCCTACCGGCAATCATGTCGTTGCTGTTGACGCGGTAGGTGCAGGTGCCTCAGAGAACGTTCTGGTCGTTGCCGGCAGCTCGGCAAGGCTTTGTGAGCGCACGCTCAAGAAGCCAGTCGATGCTGCTGTCTGCGCCATCGTCGATCAGGTGGTATTCGATTCAGAACGTTCCTGAGCAGCCCGGCATTCTTACAGAACCGGAGACATAGATAATGAGCGTTTCAAGGGAAGACTTGAATCTGATTGTTCAGGAAGTGCTGAGCCGCATCGGCAATAGCCCGATGCCGTCTGCTGCCGGCAAACCTGCCGTCGGCCTGGGTCGAGGCATATTCGAAGCGGTTGATGACGCGGTCGCGGCCGCTGATCGTGCCCAGAAACAGCTGATTGACCTGCCTTTGGCTACCAGAGGCAAGATCATCGCCAACATGCGGCGCCGTGCTCTCGAAAAAGTCGAAGAGCTGGCCCGGTTTGCCAATAAAGAAACCGGTTACGGCCGTATCGAAGACAAGATTCAAAAAAATAAGCTGGTCATCGAGAAAACACCCGGCATCGAAGACCTGACCCCTGAAGCCGCCTCTGGCGACCACGGTCTTACCCTTGTTGAACGAGCACCCTATGGCGTAATCGGCGCGATTACCCCATCGACTAACCCGACCTCTTCGGTTATCAATAACGCGATCAGCATGGTCGCTGCCGGTAACGGGGTTGTTTTCGCCCCGCATCCTTCCGCCGCCAAATGCAGTCAGTTTGCCATGAGTCTTCTGAATGACGCTATCGTCGAAGCCGGTGGCCCCGAAAATCTGCTGACCACAATTGTTGAACCCAGCATTGACAACGCCCAGAAAATCATGACCCATCCCGGCATCAGACTGCTTACGGTCACTGGTGGCCCCGGCGTCGTCGCCGCTGCTTCCAAATCACGCAAAAAATATATTGCGGCCGGCCCGGGCAACCCGCCCGCCGTCGTCGATGAAACTGCCGACCTGCGCAAAGCAGCCCGCGATATCGTTTCCGGCGCCAGTTTCGATAACAATGTTCTCTGCATCGCCGAAAAAGAAATTATCGTCGTTGAATCAGTCGCCGACGAGCTGAAGAAGCACCTGCGCAACAGCGGTGCCTATGAAGCATCACCCCGCGAAATTCAGCAACTCGAAAAAATTTGTATCGACCACAAAACCGGGGCGCCAAACCGCAGCTTGGTCGGCCGCAACGCCTCAGTGATCATGGCTGAAATCGGCGTCAAGATCCCCGACGAAACTCGAATCATTCTTTGCGAAACCGCCCCCGACCACCCATTTGTCGTCGAAGAACTGCTGATGCCAGTTATTCCGCTGGTTCGAGTGCGAGACGTCTTCGCTGCCATTGATCTGGCGGTCAAAGTCGAAGCCGGAAACCGCCACACCGCGGTCATGCACAGCAAAAACATCGACAACCTGCATCTGATGGCCAGACGCTGCGACTGCAGTATCTTCGTGAAAAATGGCCCGAGTTACGCCGGCCTGGGCTTTGGCGGCGAAGGTCACACCACCATGACCATCGCCTCGCCAACCGGCGAAGGCATCACCAGCGCCCGTTCGTTCACCCGCATGCGCCGCTGCGTCATCGTCGATTCGTTCAGAATCGTCTGATTGCCGGTGACTGTCGGCATCAACCAGGCCCTTCGACCCGTTTTGCGGGCTCATGGGCCGGTTTCTGGTAATTGAGGCAAATATGGCAGAACAGAACTTCGCTAATCTTGGTCTGGTAGGTTGTGGCGGTGCCGGGTTTCCAACCCAGGTCAAGCTTGCAGCCCGCAATGTCGAAGCGGTAATTGTTAATGCCGCCGAATGCGAACCGCTGCTCCACAAAGACAAAGAGATTCTCAAACACTTTACCGGCGAATTCTTCAAGGGTTTGATCGCCGCCATTGACACCACCGGCGCCAAAACTGGCTATATCGGCCTTAAAAAGAAGTATCACGAACTGCTTGCCTACCTCGAAAAAGCAATCCCCGATCAACGCATCAAAATGTTGCCGCTCGGTGATTTTTACCCCGCCGGAGATGAATTCGAACTGGTTTATGAAGCCACCGGCCGGCTGATTCCCTATGGCGGTATTCCGCTCAACATCGGCTGCGTGGTCATGAATGTCGAAACCCTGCTGAATATAGGCCGAAACCGACCCGTTACCAGCAAGTTTCTCACCATTACAGGCCAGGTGCCCCACCCCTGCACCGTTGAGGTTCCGGTCGGCATCACCGTGCGCGAAGCGCTCGCTCTCGCCGGCCTCAAAAGCACCGAAGGGCTGCGTATTATCGATGGCGGCCCGATGATGGGCAAGCTCATCGCCAACCCCGACCGCGATATCGTCAGCAAAACCTGCGGCGGCCTGATAGCTTTGCCCGTCGAACATGTGCTGATCCGCAAGATGAGCGCCGGTGACCGAAAAAATTCACGAATTGCCCGATCGGCCTGCGATCAATGCACTGACTGTTCAGAACTTTGCCCACGCGCTCTGCTCGGCTACCCGATCCGGCCGCATAAAGCGATGCGCACCGCCCAGCTCACACCCTACGCCGAGAGCGACTATGCTATCGATGCGGTTTTCTGCAGCGAGTGCGGGTTATGCTCATTGTTTTCATGCCCAGAAGACCTGCCGCCCCGCGAAATGTGCGGGATTGCCAAAAAATTTCATCTCGGCCGCGGCGTTAAACTCGCCGGGTTCAAGGGTGAACCGCAGATTCACCCGATGCGTCAGGCCAGGCGCGTCAGTATCGAGCGTCTGCTTAAAAAACTGGCACTGCTCGATTTTAACCACAAAGCGCCGCTGACTGAAGTCACGCAACGCTTCGAACAGGTTACCCTGCCTTTAAAAATGCACATCGGCGCCCCGGTAACTCCGATCATCAAAGCTGGTGACAGTGTTAAAGCCGGGCAGCAGATCGGTGCAATACCCGAGGGCAAACTGGGCGCCGCCCTGCATGCCTCGATCAGCGGCAAGGTCGTTTCAGTTAACGACCAGGCCATCGTTATTGCCAGAGATTAAGGGAATGCCATGAACATCAGCCACAATGCCATCGGATTGATTGAGCTTTCGAGCATCTCGATCGGTTATCTCGTAACCGATACCATGCTTAAAACCGCTGCTGTCGAACTGCTGCTCTCGCGCACCGTCTGCCCGGGCAAGTTTATCTGTCTTGTCTGGGGCGACGTCGCCGCAGTTGAAGCCAGTGTTGCTGCTGGCATTCAGATTGGCCAGGGTTATCTCGTCAATGATCTGGTGATTCCAAACCTGCATGAACAGATTTACCCGGCCATGACTGCCACCAACCAGATCGAGAATACCGGGGCACTTGGCGTCGTCGAGACCTTCGATATCGTTTCGACAATTCTGGCGGCCGATGCTTCTGTTAAAGCCGCTGACGTAACCCTATGCGAAATCAGAATTGCCATGGCCATTGGTGGCAAGGCATTTTACACATTTACCGGCGATGTTGCCGCCGTCGAAGCAGCGGTTGCCGCCGGTCTGAAATCTCTCGAAGAAAAAGGCCTGGTTGTTAACTCAGTGGTAATCCCGCGGCCACGCCCCGAACTGTTTCAGGAGTTCATCTGATGCCTAAAATCGTAATTGGCGCCGATCACGGTGGGTTTCCACTCAAAGAAGAACTTAAAAAACACCTGCTGAGCAAAAATTTTGTCATCGAAGACGTTGGCACCCATTCAGAAGGTGCTGTTGACTACCCCGACATCGCTTTTCTGGTGGCCTGGGCGGTCGCGCACAACCCCCACACTCTGGGTATCATCATCGACGGCGCCGGGATCGGCTCTTGCATGGCAGCCAACAAGGTATCTGGTGTCAGAGCCGCCTGCTGTAACGACCTCTATTCGGCCCGCAACAGCCGCGAACACAACCACGCCAACGTGCTCACCCTCGGCAGCATGGTCATAGGCACTGGCTACATGAAGCAGATCGTAGATCTCTGGCTCAGCACCGAACCGGCCCCCGGCCGCCACGCCGCCCGCGTCGAAAAAATCATGCGCCTCGAAGATATCAGACCAGAACGCTGAGCTGATCTTTTTCACCCGCAGCCCTTCGATTCCCCCGCAGCGACCGGAACCAGCCGTTCCGGAGCATGCCTGTTGGCAGGCCTGAGAAGCAACTTGTATATTTACCCCGGAATTTTTCGAGCTTGCCCGGTTGCCGGGCAGTTGTGGTATAATTGTCGTTGATTAACCGGCTTCGCTGAAGCCAGCAGTTCTGTCTGCAAAATTAAGCACCAAGGAAAACATAATGCGAGCAATTTGTATAGTATTAGACAGCGCCGGCATCGGGCCGATGCCCGACCAGCGCGAATACGGCGACACCGGTGCCGCCACCATCCCGAATCTGGCGAAAGCAGCCGGCGGCCTGAATGTGCCCAACATGCAGAAGATGGGCCTCGGCAATATAACCGAAATCGTCGGTGTGCCGGCCGCCAAGGCTCCCACAGCTCTTTTCGGCAAGATGTACGAACTTTCGCCCGGCAAAGATACCACCACCGGCCACTGGGAAATGATGGGGGCAAAGCTCGATTTTGCTTTCCCAGTTTTCCCCGATGGCTTTCCGCGAGATTTTATTCAGAAATACGAAAAAGAAATCGGCCGCCAGACCATGGGTAATTACGCGTCTTCAGGCACCGAGATCATCGAGAAGCTTGGCGACGAACACGTAAGAACCGGCAGACCAATCGTTTACACCTCTGCTGACTCGGTTTTCCAGATCGCCGCCCACGAAGATATCATTCCGCTCGAAGAACTCTATCGCATCTGCCAGGTGGCCCGCGATATGCTGCAACCGCCCCACCTTGGCGCCGCACGCGTCATCGCCCGCCCCTTCGCCGGCAAGTCCGGCAATTATCAGCGCACCACCAACCGCCATGATTTCAGCCTGACACCCGACGAAACCCTTCTTGACGTGCTTAAAGCCAAAGGTATCACCACCTACGGCATCGGCAAAATCTACGATATTTTCGCCGGCAAAGGCGTTGAACCCCATGTTACCACCAAAAGCAACGACGATGGCATGCAGAGAACCACCGAAGCTATGAGCAAGATTAACAGCGGCCTGATCTTTACCAACCTCGTTGATACCGACATGAAATACGGGCATCGCCGCGATGTGGCCGGCTACAAAAAAGCTCTCGAAGAATTCGACGTCTGGCTGGGCGGTTTTTTAAAGCTGATGAAAAACGATGATCTGCTGCTGATTACCGCCGACCACGGCTGTGACCCGACCTACAAGGGTTCAGACCACACCCGCGAAGCCGTGCCACTGCTTGTCTACCGGCCGGGTGGCAAAGGCCAGGATCTCGGCACCCGAAAAGGCTTCTGGGATATCGCCGCCACGGTTGCCGAGCATCTCAAAGTTGTTTATAAAAAAGGTGCTTCGGTTCTGCCGCTCTTCAAGTCGGCACACTAAGTAACCTCTCAAAAAAAATCAGGGCCAGCTAAACGCTGGCCCTGATTTTTTTTATAACTCAACAGTGCCTTAATCGGCGGCCTGAGCGAGTTTATTGTATTCAACCAGCCAGTTGACCGCAAACATCAGGGTGCTCGGCGTCGGTTCGTTTTCGGGGTTGATCATCAGATTCGACTTGGAAATGCTGAAAGATTCGGCCCCGCGTGTTAGCGCCAGCGAATAAGACATGTTAAAACCGACAGCAACATCGCTGAAAGTAACTATAACCGGTTCACCACCGGTCGACTGACCCGCACTGGTCGGACTAAGAGGATAAGGCAGATCATAGTTGACACCAGTATGCGGCAGGCTGATCGCCATTGAAACGATGTCGTTGGGTTGAAGGTTAGTGACGTAAACCGCAACATCGCGGCGCTTCATGTTGTCATAGAGGCCGACAACACTACGGGCGGCATCTGCCGGATCATAGGTGATCGGAGTCGACTGGGTGCCGTTCATGCTGTTGTTGTTGTGCAGAAAGTTGATGTCGAGGCGGTAGTTGCCCTGAGCACCTTCTTTGAGGTTGGTGCTGGTGATATGAACGATTTCGTCGTAGTAACCACGGGTCTGAATGCGCAGATGTATTCCAAGAGCGCTCTGCAGAACAACGCCCGGCAGTTCGAGAACATACAGATCGCCATAGGCCTGCATGACTGCACTCTTTACAATCTGGGCCGGCTGAAAGTCATAGGCCGGGATTTCAGCAAACAGGTTGACCGCAGCCTGCGAACCAACGATATAGTCAGGCACGTTAAGACATCTGAGCGACAACTGATAGGTCACCGGCGTCATTTCGACACGCTGATAAACATCACTGCTGCCCACAAGGGTTACATCATCACGGGAATTGTAAACCGAGGCACCACTGCCGACCGGTTCGTTGCGGATAACGGTTTTAATAGAACTGGCAGCCCGAATCTTAATGCCCTCATCACGCCACATCTGCGCACTCTTGGTATATGAGGTGCCATTAAAGCTGATGGTGAATTTCAGGGCTTCGGTGTTATCGTAGTTTTTATCAATCGGCTTTTTGGTTGTGGCGTCTACAAGATCGAGCTTGATCGATACTTCTTCGGGCAACGGATTCGAAATCTTCTCGAGAGGCAGCATTCGCAGATCTACGAAAGCGCCGCTGCGAATACTTACGAATTCAATCTGGGCGGTGGCGCTTTCCTGTCCTGTCGAATCGCCGCCAGAACTCGTTTTGGGGTAAATCATGCTGGAATAGCCCGGAGCGGTGTATTCAAAAACAACGTTGTCAGCATTGACGCTTTCAAAAACAAATTTGCCGTCAGCACCTGTAACTGCTGAGACGAAGTTATTGCCCTGCACCAGTTCTGAGGTGCCCACCTGCTCTTTAGAAATCATGCGAACTACAGCATTGGCAACCGGCACAGATGGATTATCCTTGTCGACTACCTGGCCTACCACCGTTGCCGGTTTAACGCCCAGAGCGCCCTTTTCGCAACCCATGGTCAGTAGAATGCTGATTCCGGCTATTGCCAGAAACCAGCCACCCAGGAATCTAAGATTCATGATATTAAACCTCCCGAAAGAATGAGAAGAGTTATTTTGCATGTTGCACCTCAAGGTATTGATACGATCTGGGCTTCAGAGCCATCGTCGCTGATCAGTTTCGAAACAGTGCCCTTTGAGGACGCGTTTTCAACAATGTAGCCGACGAAGGTGAATGTATAACCGGTTGGCATGTACTGGGTGCCCAGGTCAACGATCTCTGGGGTTCCGAGAGTTGTGCCGGTCGGGTTAGTAACGATGGTTTCTGGCCAGCGGGTGCCGGTTTCTTCGCAATAGGCGCCAACACGGTCGTTGGTGCCGAGCGCCCCGTTGCTGTAAACGACTCTGACTTCGCGCATGATCGCAGAAAAATTGTTCTTCAGCGAAAATGTCTGGTAGATCGTTCCCTGGAAATCGCCATTCGGGTAAATGGCAATCGGCGAGTTCATGCGATAGCCCTTTATTTCGGCGTCAATAGTGACCGACATGCCCTTCGGGATGCCGCCTATTTCGAACTGCTGGGCGTTGAGCGTTGAGGAAGCGGTCGAGATAATCTTTGAGCCAGACCTGACAAAGATGGTTGCCGGAGCTTTGTCGGCAAATACCCAGCCGGGCACATCCACCCAGCGACCCACAACCTTGTAGGTTTCGGGCTGCAGGGTTACGGTGCCGAGATCGCGGTCGGTCACGGCGCTGTCAAGCGGTATAGTGGCGGTGAGATAACCGGCTACGGTGATCACGATATTCAGAGGACCAACCGAAGAAGGAATTCTAAAACCACTGGTGAATTCACCTGGCAGACGGTTACTGAATGCTTCAGTGCCAAAAAGGAACTGAGAGTTACCGTAGGTTATGGTGCTGCCGTTGGTACCATCTTTAAGAGTTCCTCTGATGGTAACATACTGGTTCACATAGGTCTGGGTCATGCGCACCTGCGGAACCGGGCTGTTCTCATTGTTGACCACCACCACTTTGACCGAGTTGGAAGCCGTGCTGTCAATTGGTGTGTAGCCGACTTTATCAAAGGTAATTGTCCATTCATCGGCACGCATGCCCGAGAAATGGAAATTGCCATTTGAGTCTGAGGTAGTGTATTTGGTAGCCCGGTCATTTTCGCCCTCATCTCCGGCAGAGGCAGTGATGTTGACGGTGGCGATACCAGCCAGAGTTCGGCTGTCAAGCACCGTTCCAGAAATACTGCCACCCTTGAGTCCAAGGGTCCCATTTTCGCACCCGACCAGGCTGCTCAGCAGCACAAGAAAAAGTGCCGTCAGAATCCCGAAAGTTATCGGGTTCCGCCTTTCTCTATTCATAATTACGCCTCCAGCAAGATTCTTAAAAGAGTCGGCTTCACTACTTAATCGGCGGATCAGCAGAAAAAATTAACCAATTTCGCAAGTTTAATCTCGATCAGTTTTAACTCATGGCAAACCCTCATCGCAAGCGAAGCGAAACAGCTAAATCCTCGCAGCGCCATTATAATCGCATCATTATATAGATCGTTGTCATAGTCGTTGTCGTAGTCATAGTAGTAGTCGTTGTCGTTATCGTGTTCGTTGTCCGGGCCGCGCCCAATCCACTGACAGCCAGCATTCGCGACATCCCGTCCTCTCTTGTTCGCAGATCGACAACGATTAAGGCCTCGAAAACCACCAGGCGCAGCACCAAGATAGTCGTTGGCCTGGCCGCCACCAGAGAAATGTTTTCATCCATGCCTATCCGTGTTTATCCGTGGGAACTCTTAACTCCTCTTCTTGAAATTGACATTCTCGGAATCCGAAAAAATTTGTAAAAAAACATTCAGATTGGCTTCGTGATTGCCGATAGACATGCTGAGATATTTTCTACACTTTCATGGAGGCGACCATGGTTAAACATCAAACCACTGCAAAGGGACGTTGGCTGCTGCTATTCGTCCTGACGCTGGCCAGCATCATCTTTACCGGCTGCGAGAGCGGCTCACTTGGCATTCAGGGCGGCACGATCACCGGTTATGTATTGAATTCCAATACCAATCAGCCCATTGCTGAGGTTCTGGTCCGTGGTGACGGCGCAACAGCTTCTGGAGCACACGAAAATAAGTCGGTCTATACTGCCGGCGACGGGTCATTTGTTATGAATGACCTTTCGAAAGGCACCTGGACTATTTTTGTAGAAAAATACGGTTTTTCACTGGTTGCGCCCGCGGCCACCGGTTCTGATACCGCCAATGTTCAGGCTGCGGTCGTGAATGTTGGAAACGGTGAAACAGTCACCGCATCGGTCATCAAAATGACTAAAACCGCTGATCTGGTCAAAGGCGTTCTCAAAGGTTACCCGATCGACGGCATCACCGGCCGCCCCCTCACCAACTTCACCATTACCCAGACCACTCCTTACAATCAGCGGCGCACCAAAACTTTCGAAACGGCTGCTGACTTCAGGGATACCGGCTGGAGCGGACTTGAAGGTGGTGATCATCACTACACCATCACCTGCGCCAATTACAATGAATACGCAACTGCCGGCGCGGCCGGCACTGGCCCGGCTCTTTCCATCGGCGCTTCACCAGTCAATCTTGGTGTGATCAAAGTGATGCCGATGACCATTAACATCACCGGCACCCTGCGCAATCTGCCTGGTTACATTCTTGACGCTCAGTCCCGCGACATCGTTGTCTGGGCTGAAGCAGCCGGCAAAGTCGTGGCAACTTACACCGACAACGCCGTCACCAACGCCCTTAAAGGCTCGGTCGCCTATACTCTCACTGATATCCCGGTTACTGCCGGCACTGTAGCGGTTAAATGCAAAATTCGCGGTTATGACGTTGTAACCATCAGTTCAGCAGTAAGCGTGCCGAACAGTCTGCCCGGCGGCACCATCGCCGCGATCGACTGCGATTTTACCAACATCGAACCGATCAGAAGAGATCTGCGGGTGGTCATTATCAGCACTGAACCCGAAAGCACCAAGCCCGGCACTTTTGTGCCCGGTCAGACGGCCAGGGTTTACATCAAGCAGGGCGGCAAAGATATCGTGCCCTATGTCGATGTCGTGAGCGTAAACTACCGTGCTGAAGCCTATATCAGCGGCGCGATCACCGGTTACGACCTCAATGTGGTTGCGGTTAACATGAGCGCCGGCTATTACTCAGCAACTTCAGAGCCGATCAAAATTCAGGAAGACAGCAGTTCAGCCTTCACTGTCACCCTGCAACTGAAATAAGTAGAAACTTCTCAAAAAAGGGGTCTGGCCAATCGGCCAGACCCCTTTTTTAATTACCTGAACGGGTTCAGACAAGCAACCCCTTGGCGTAGAGGGCCGCGTCAGTATCGGCGAACTGAGTCAGAATGATCTCGACATGGCGCTTGACGCCTTCACGATCGCCGCGTTTCTTGCAGATGACCGCCAGCTGGTAATGGGCGTTGTCAACATATTCGCACGTTGGGTATTCAGCGATCAGCCGGTTGAATTCTGCTTCGGCTTCAACTAACTTGCCCTTATCGAGCAGCGCTTTGCCCTTAAAATAGCATTCATCAGCGATTTCGACCGGCCCTTTGCCCATTGAGCGGCTCAATTCAACGTATTCATCTTTGCCGAAGTAAGCGGCATCGGTATCAGGGTAATTTTCGAGCAGGTATTCATACCAGCTGAGCGCCTTTTTCTGGTTGCCCTTGCTCAGCGCGATCTTGGCAAGGTTGTAGCAGGCGTTATCAGCCAGGCCGCTGTTAGGAAAATCCTTGAGAAAGCTACGAAAGATATCTTCGGCCTTGTCGATCTCGCCCTTGCGAAAAGCCGCAATCCCCGAGTCCATCAACTGTTTTTCAGCTCCGGCCATTATTTTTTCTCCTTGTTGAGGTATCTGCCAAGAAACTGCTCGCGAAACGCCAGAAAGCGTTTTTCGATCAAAGACTGGCGAATGTCATTCATAAGATTAATCATAAATGTCACATTATGCAAACTTGCCATGTGTAACCCGAGAATTTCGTTTGCCTTGAAGAGATGCCGCAGATAACCGCGCGAAAAAGTCTTACACGCGTAACAGCTGCAATGCTGGTCAATCGGGGCATCTGAAAGCTGCCACCCGGCATTCAGCAAACTGATGCGGCCATCAGTGGTGAAGACGGTGGCATGGCGTGCAATGCGCGTCGGATGCACGCAATCGAACATGTCGATACCGCGTTCAACGCCGTAAAAGAAATCTTCCGGGGTGCCGACCCCCATCAGGTAGCGCGGCAGATTGGCCGGCATGTGGGGCATCATGCCGTCGAGAATTTCGAGCATCATCGGCTTCGGCTCACCAACCGACAGGCCGCCGACCGCCAACCCTTCAAAGCCAAGTTCTTCGGTGCGCCTGATCGATTCAAGGCGCAGCGGCAGATACATTGAACCCTGCACAATGCCGAACAATGCCTGGCCATTGCGCAGCGGCGGGTGGTCGGCGCGGCAACGCCCGGCCCAGGCAACCGACCGCTCCATGGCATTTCTGGCGACTTTTTCATCTGAAGGGTAAGGGCAGCATTCGTCAAAAACCATCATGATTTCGGCGCCGATCGAGCGCTGAATGCGCATTGACTCTTCTGGAGTCAGCCAGTAGCGTGACCCATCGATGTGCGAAGCGAACTCAACCCCATCATCATTGATCTTGTTGAGCTTTTTCAGCGAAAAAACCTGAAACCCGCCCGAATCGGTGAGCATCGGGCCGTTCCAGGCCATCATGCGGTGCAGGCCACCAAAATGGTCGAGCACATTGGTGCCTGGCCTGAGCATCAGATGGTAGGTATTGCCGAGAATAATGCTGGCACCGGTATTTTTGATATCTTCGGGCGTAAGCGTCTTGACGGTGCCGGCGGTGCCAACTGGCATGAAGACTGGCGTTTTTATCTCACCACGCCGCGTCTGCAAGCGACCGACACGCCCCCAGCACTCTTCTGATCTGTAATCGAGATGAAACGAAAAACTTTTATCTGTCATATTATTACCATTGAATCGCCAAAACTGTAGAAGCGGTAGCGGTTCTTCACCGCTTCATCGTAGAGACTCAGAACCCTTTCGCGGCCGCAGAAAGCTGCCACCAGAACAATCAGCGTCGAACGCGGCAGATGAAAATTGGTAATGAAGCAATCGACGGCTCTGAACTGATAACCCGGTTTGATAAAACAGGCCGTCGACTGCCAGCCGGTGCGCAGAGAACCGTCTTCAGTCACCGCCGACTCGAGAGTGCGAACACTCGTGGTGCCGCACGCCCAGATTCGCCCCCCCGCAGCCCGCGTTTGCCGGAAAAGCGCTGCGGTCTCTTCGGGCACGTAGAAAACTTCTGAATGCATGCGGTGTTCGTCAAGATTTTCTGCTTCTATGGGTTTAAAAGTGCCCAGCCCGACATGCAGAATCACCTCGGCAGTCTTGACCTGCCGCTTTTTTAACTCTGAAAAAACCTGCTCATCAAAATGCAGACCAGCAGTAGGAGCAGCTATCGAGCCCTCTACATTCGAGTAAACGGTTTGATACCTTTCAGGGGAGCTTTCTCGCGAGGTAATATAGGGCGGCAAAGGCATCTGACCCGCTTCGCGAAATACAACAACCGGGTCACGCCCGTCAACAGTGTGCAGAACCCGCAACCCCGAATCAAGAATTTCATCAACCTCGACCTGGCAACCACCGGGCAGCAGGTGCCGCCGGCCAGGTTTGAACTTGCGACCGGGTCTGACCATCGCTTCAAAACGGCCGGCACCCAGGGTTTTAATAAAAAGAATCTCGGCACCACCGGTTTCACGGTCGGTGGCCTCAGTGAAAATACGCGCCGGAATTACTTTTGAACTGTTGAGAATGAGCAGGTCACCAGGGGCAAAATACTCAACGATGTCAGAAAACCTGCGATGCTCAACCCGGCCAGTCGCCCGCTCATGCACTAGCAGTCGCGAAGCCGATCTGGTCTCGGCGGGCACCTGGGCAATCAGTTCAGGAGGCAGATAAAAATCAAAAAGTTCAGTTTTCATCAGCGGTTTCCGTGGCCAAAAAATCAGAAGTAACAGTTGAACTGCCATTGCTCAGGGAAGCAATATTGCCGGCACTGTCAGCAGTCTGAGCAGCAGTGATGACAGCAGGCCCGGTAACGACAACTGCGCTGGCAGAAGCAGCAGAACCGGCAACCTCAGCAGAGGTTGAGCTACCCGACCCGGCTGAAAAGCTGACTTCAGGCGGTATGAGCCTGCTGCTCACTGAAGCAACAGTTTCGTGAGACGTTTCTGAGGCAACCATGGCCGAAGAAGCACTGGCGGTGCCGCCTGACGAGGAAAAACTTGCTACCAGCTCTACGGCTGCAAGATCAGAAAACTGACTGCTGCCAATCGCGATAGCTTCTTCCTGGTAGGGCATATAATAGCTGATTTTTTCGATATAGCGTGCCTCACCAGGCAGTGAATTATTTCTGAACTGAATGCTGCCGCCTTCAAAGCCCCTGATCAGGGCGTAAAGCTCTGCAATGGTAAAATCTGTCTGGATATGCTTGAACGCTTCATTGATGATCTTGGGCAGCTTGACCACGATGCCCGGGTTCATGACCTTTTCGAAGAGCACCCGCATGAACTTCTGCTGCCTTTTGATTCGGCCCAGATCAGCGGAAGCATCGGCGCGAAACCGCACGTAATTAAGACTCTGGCGCCCGTCGAGATGATTCATGCCCGGGTCAAGATGAATGTGAACCTTGCCCCAGTTGTCGTCGTAGTGCATGGCCTTGTCAATATCAATATCAAGGCCGCCGAGAATGTCGATGACATTAACAAAACTCTGAAAACCAACCTCGACGTAACGGCTGATTTGAATGTGCAGCAGGTCCTCGAGCATCGAACGCAAGGCCTCAACACCATAACGCGGCAGAATTTCATTGATTTTGCGACCACGGCCATTGATGAGAACCCGCGTGTCACGCGGTATCGACAGCATGCTGACCCGCCCCTTGGCCGGGTTGACCCCCAGCACAAAAATTGTATCAGACCGGTGCGTGCCATCAACCGAATCGACCCCAAGCACCAGAACGTTAACGTTGCCCAGGTGCGGTTCTTCACCGGCCGAGGTATTGCCCTCGATGAGAGTCATGCCGATCGGCGCCGCGGCCATCCCGAAAAACCAGCGGTGCGTTACCCCGGCAAAATAGGTAAGCGCCAGAATTATGAAAAGAATCTCGAACAGCAGAACACCGCCGCGGGGCCTGTTCGGGCAATTGACCGCCGGCAGACGGGGCACAACTATATTAGCGGGTCGCTGCATGCTCGCCAATGATACCAGACGGCAACGGCAAACTCCAGCGAAAAATCGGGTTGCGGCTACCTCAATCAGGCGTTTACAGAGGCGACTGCTTTTTGAGTTCGACAACCTGCGCAAAACGCTCTGCAAATGGCATTGCCGCATCTCTGATACGATCACGTGCAGGCAACTGACGGAAAGGGTCTAGAGCGTCTGCGGTGGCAACGATGCGGGTCAGCTGCGGCGAGTCTGCGGTCGGGAACGTGTGATCTCTGACCGCCGCAACAATACGGGCATCAATAACGGCCAGGTTATTCTGGAACCAGACGGCAGCCGCCGGCCCATGCGCCAGCATCGGGGTCTGCCTCTGCAGATCGTTCAGTCTGAACCCTCTGCCGCCGGCCAGAGTGATGATGTCAGAATCGGAAGCACTTCTGAAAAGATCGTGCGCCATGGTGGCGATCAGCGCTGGTCGAGGGTCGAGGCCAAGTTCAAGGGCATAATTGACCGCGAGCCGGGTCGCGCTGCGCATGTGTTCCTGAAGACCCGGCGGCACCTGTGCCTGGCAGTCGAGAACCTGCCGCAGCCATTGGCGGTAAGGGTCACCGAGGCAGTCATAAAAATCGTGATGAAGAATCTGCAACAGCACTTCTGAATCAAGGTCAGGCAGATTGAACTGCCGGCTTTGCAATGCCGCCCGGATCACCGTTGAAGAAACCGGCGACAGCTGGCAGGCAACCCGGTGAATTACCGCAGTATCAATCGGTGAAACCGTTTCATAGCCGGGCCGATCCACGACAATGAATTCAGTCTGCTGAACCAGCTTGTCGATGTTTTTCCAGGTGGGGAGCTCGCAGAGCGAATCGCCACCGATAATCAGAAAAAACTGCCGGTCAGGAAACCGCCCGGCCAGCGCATCGATGGTTCTGAAAGTATAAGAAGGGCCGCCCAGCTGTTCTTCGATGTCGCAGATGCCGACACCAGGCAAATCACGCAGCGCCGTCAGCAGCAGTTGACGACGCTGCTGATAGCCAAGCATACCTTGCCCAGGCTTATGAACAGCCTGAAACACCGGAACAAACCAGACTTCGTCGAGATGGCATTCGAGAAGAGCGGCCAGGGCGATCTGCAGATGCTGCCGATGCACCGGGTCAAAACTCCCCCCGAAAATACCGGTTCTCAATCGAAGAACTCCCGATAGGCAAATTCCATGTCGCCGATCGAAAAGATGTCGTCTTCCTCGGCGTCAAGGCGGCTCAGCTCGTCAACAAAACCGATTTTGCGCAATTTCTGCCTGAAAATGGCAATCGCTTCGTCGCTCGTAAAATCAGTCATGGCGACAAGTCGTTGAATTTCGGGGCCAGAAACCTGCCAGCGGCCTTCGTCTTCTTTTTCGATTACGTATGGCTCGATAAATTCATAAAGCTTTTCTTCTTCGTTGGCAGCGGCCAGGTCAGGCGCCCGCAGATCTTTAAGACAGGTGCTCAGGTATTTGAGCAGGTCGTCAACACCCTCACGGGTTGCCCCTGAAATCTGAAAAACCTTGATGCCCCGTGCTTCAAGAGCGTCTTTAAATTCTGGAAACAGCTCCCGGGAATCTGGCAGATCCATTTTATTAGCCGCGACCACAACCGGTTTGCCGGCCAGGTCTTTAGAGAATTCGGCAAGTTCTGACATGATAATGTCGTAGTTACGGGTGATATTCTCAAGGTCGAGCTGGCTGACATCGACAAGATGCAGCAGAACCCGGGTTCTTTCGATATGTTTGAGAAATTGCACTCCCAGGCCGCTGCCGGTATGAGCGCCTTCAATAAGGCCCGGAATATCGGCAACACAGAAGGCAGCTGCCCCTTCAGGCTTAACGATACCGAGACTCGGTGTCAAGGTGGTGAACGGGTAATCAGCAACTTTTGGGCGGGCATTGCTGACCGCTCTGAGAAAGGTGGATTTGCCGGCATTCGGCAGACCGACCAGACCAACATCGGCGAGCAACTTCAATTCAAGGCGCAGCTGCAGGGTGCGGCAAGGTTCGCCCTTCTCGGCGATGCGCGGCGTGCGGCGTATGGAAGTAGCGAAACGCGCGTTTCCCCAGCCGCCACGGCCACCACGGGCAACGATTTCTTTCTGGCCTTTCTGGTCGAGGTCAACCAGCAACTGACCGGTTTCAAGATCGTAGACAAGGGTGCCGACCGGCACCTTGACGATGAGATCGTGGCCATTGGCACCCGACATGTTTTTTTGCTGGCCATGACCACCGTCTTCGGCCTTTAAAATGCGTGTAAAACTTAGTTCAAAGAGGGTCGTGAGATCATCGGTGGCCTCAAAAACGAGATCACCGCCGCGACCGCCATCGCCGCCTGCCGGGCCGCCAAGCGGCACGAACTTTTCACGCCTGAACGCGACAATTCCATTGCCGCCATTGCCGGAAGACACCTGTAATGTAACTTCATCTACAAATTTCATGCGGCGATTATACCATTTCCGGTGCTCTTTAACCAGTCTATTCTCTACGATCAGGCAAAAACTAACCGGCAGCGCTTAACCGGTAATTTAATGGGTTTGCCCGGTCGAGAAAACGATTGACTCAGTTTGCGGCGGTAGTGTAATCTGCACGTGTTAATTTTCACTAACTTTGCCACAAGAATGCGGAGGCCTGCATGAAAGTTCCTCTCCTCGATCTTAAGCCACAGTATCAGCAGATCAAAGAAAAGATAATGCCCGAAATCATCGAGATCATCGAAACTCAGGGCTTTATTCTCGGCCCGAAGGTCGACAGGCTCGAAAAAGAAATGGCCGAATACATCAACACCCCGCACACCCTCGGTTGTTCTTCAGGCACCGATGCTTTGTTGCTCGCGCTCATGGCACTCGATATCGGGCGCGGCGACGAAGTTATCACCACTCCCTATACATTTTTTGCGACCGCCGGGTCAATTGCCCGGGTTGGCGCGGTGGCACGTTTTGTCGATATCGACCCGGCAACTTTTTTAATGCGGGTCGATCAGATCGAAAAAGCCATCACCCCTAAAACGAAAGCGATCATGCCGGTGCATCTTTTCGGGCAGTGCGTCGATATGGAACCCCTGATGGCCATTGCCCGCAAGCATAACCTCGCGGTTATCGAAGACGCCGCCCAGGCAATTGGCGCCCGCTACCACAACAAAGATGCAGGCACCTTCGGCGATGCCGGTTGTTTCAGTTTCTTCCCGAGCAAGAACCTCGGCTGTTTTGGCGATGGCGGGCTGGTTTCAACCAACCGAACCGCCCTTTACGAACGCCTGAAGGGCCTTAGAGTGCACGGCGGCCAGGTGCAGTATCAGCATCTTGAAGTCGGCCTCAACGCCAGAATAGATGCCCTCCAGGCCGCAGTGGTTTCGGTCAAACTGCCGTTCCTTAAAAGCTGGACCGATGGCCGCCGCCGCAACGCCGCTCTTTATAACGAACTGTTCAAGAACAACAGTAATGTGATCACCCCCATCGAAAAACCAGATTGCTACCATATCTATAACCAGTATGTCATCAGGGTCAAGAACCGCGACTCCCTCAAGGCCCACCTCGGCGAAAAAGAGATCGGCTGCTCGGTTTACTACCCCCTTTCACTGCATCAGCAGAAGTGTTTCGCCAGCCTCGGCTATAAAAAGGGCGATTTCCCTGAATCAGAAAAGGCTGCCGACACAACGATAGCCCTGCCCATCTACCCCGAGCTCAGCCGCGAACAGATCGAATTCGTCGCAAAAACCGTCAACGATTTTACCGCCTGACCGCCCTACCGAAGCAGCAAAAACGCGTTGCCAAACATGGCAACGCGTTTTTTATCGCGAAAATTCCTGGGTAAACGAAGTTGACCTGTTCTACCACCAGGCCGATCATCTGGAACTTTTATGCTGTTACCACCAGAAGGCCGCGAATATACGCCAGGCAACTGATTCGGCCGACTTCTCAGGGCGGCTGGGCTTGAAGCATTAAAAATAAATTTGCGGTGCTGACTAAACATTGCGGCCCAGACTGCCGATTCCTTGATAGATAAATATTATCTGTACAAAGAATTGCAGGAGGCAGACTAATGGTTCAGGAAAGCCTGATTGAAGGAATTTTCAGAAGTCTCAGGAAGAATGCCGGCTGGGCGACGATCATCATCGGTCTGGCGGTTTGTGCTTCCTTCTTGCTGAACCGTTATGCCCCGACTATTTACCAGAGCGAATCGCTTTTGCGGGTCATGACCACTGAAAACGCCAGCGAAGTCAGTCTGGCAGCCACCATGCAGGGCATTCTTTCCCAGAGCAAGGTGATTGACGAGATCGCCACCCGCTGCACGGTCAATGAAGCCGACATCAAATGTGAAGATGTCATTTCGCTGCGTGATTCAGGCCCGGGTCTTGTGACCCTGGCGGTGCGCCACAACAACCCGGTGCAGTTGAAAGATCTTGGCAACGCCGTAATTCAGGTGCTTTCAGAACATTTTCTCGGCTATAACTCTGAAGCCCAGGATTTTGCGGTCAAAGCGCTCGAAAATAAGCTCCAGCACCTTGAAAAGAGCATTGTCGATCTCAAGCAGGAAATGGTAAAAAGCAGTATGGCCTCAACGCTCAAAGCTGACGACCAGACTCTCAGCAGCGAAATCGCCATTAATCAGCTCGAAGAAAAAATCGACATCAACAGCCGGCGCCTGCAGACCA
The DNA here is from genome assembly GCA_035352635.1 of Candidatus Rifleibacterium sp. Lineage (GTDB taxonomy): Bacteria > Muiribacteriota > Ozemobacteria > Ozemobacterales > Ozemobacteraceae > Rifleibacterium. Next base: position 18,725 of record DAOPYA010000029.1, on the reverse strand, counting down.
CCCCTGAAATCGTCTTTTACTACGCCGAAGAAGAATCAGCCGGCTACCAGAAGTTCAAACAGGAATTGAAGGCAGAACGCAACGCGCTTGCCGAACTATTCAAGAGTTACAAAGAAAAACACCCGCGCATCATCGCTGCCAAAAACCGGGTCAGCAGCCTCGAAAACAAGCTTGCCGGAGCTCACAGCAAAGTTCAGAAGAAAAAAAGCAACCCGGAACATCTGGCCCTGGCCGCCGAAATCAGTTCTGATAAAGAGCGTCTGGCACTACTGAAAATTCAGTTCGCTGAAGAACGTGCCAGTCTGAACAACGGCGAAAAGCCCGCCACCTCATCGTCAGAATACCTGGCGATGCGCATTTCAACCCTTGAAGAACTCCATAAAAGAACCATTCTTGAACTCGAAGAATCCAAAATCACCCACAGCACCACCGCCGGCCGCATCAATGTTCTTAAAAAAGACGCCCGGCCACCCAGTACTGTCGGCTTTACCTCAATTCAACGTGACGCACTGGCACTGGCTTCGGGAGTTCTCATGGCGATTTTCCTGCTCTACTCGCCGGCCCCGATGCGTGCTGAACTGGTCGGCGTTTCAGGTAACGTGCTCGCCGGAGTCGTGCCGCCGCCCAACCATCTCATGCTGACTGCAGAACCCGCCGAAATCATTCTCGAGGCACCATCGCTGGCCCGCGAACCCCTTGCATTGCCAGAACCGGTTGCCGAAGACAACGAAACCGCCATTTATGACGAGCGACTCATCGCTCTGAATGACCCGACTTCGGCTAACCTCAAGCCTTTCAAAAATCTGGTGTCGAACCTGCAGATCAGCATGTCTGAATCCCAGACCCGTATCGTGCTGGTCGGGTCATCGAGAACCGGCACCGGTCGCACCACCCTGCTGACCAACACAGCGGTTCTGCTTGCCCAGACTGGCTACACTGTATTAATGATCGACGCCAACTTTCGTAACCCGGTGCTGCACCGCATGTTTAACCTCAACAACGCCTGCGGCCTGGCCGACCTGCTGACCGGAGGCAATCTGCGTGATGCCCTGCAGGCAACCGAGGTGCCGAACCTTTCCCTCATCAGTTCTGGTATCGCCCCCAACACCCCGGCCGAAATTCTTGGCTCCCCTGAAATGATCGAATTGATGACCAATCTCAAACGCCGCGTCGAAATCATCCTCGTCGATACCCCCGCTCTGCTCGAATACCCTGAAACCGCAATTCTCGCCGGGCAGATCGGCGCCATGGTGTTTTTGAACCGAGAAGGCGAGCCTGAAGACGACCTGCGGGCCGCCCGCAAAATTCTCAGCAGTGTCAGAGCCAGGATTCTCGGCTATGTAAAAATCTGAGCCAATAAGTATCTTGAGCGATTCAACCCTCTCTGCTTCAAAAAAGCTGGGATTTCCCACAGATGAACTCGGATGAACTCGGATAAACACAGATAAAATCAGATTAAACCAGTCTTTTGATCAACGATCGGTTCGCATGCAATCCTGCAGGCGAACCGATTTTTATGCCGCCCGGCAATCACCACACCAACAGCTAATTGTTTTGCATCGATGGCAAAATCGGGGTAATATGGCTGCATGTTAATAACTCCGACCGTGCAACAGATCGTCGCCATCGCTGTGGCGCTGGTGGCAATGCTCACCGACACAAAATGGGGGCGAATTTATAACTGGCTGACCTTTCCGGCCATGCTGGCAGGCTGGGGCCTGAACCTCTACTTCGGCGGCCCCGCCGGGCTTGGCTACAGTCTTCTGGCAACCGTGATCGGCATCGTTCTCTACCTGCCGTTTGGCGCCATCGGCATCATGGGAATGGGTGACGTGAAACTCCTCGGCGCGATCGGCGCCCTGGGTGGCTCAGCCTTCGTTTTCAGCGTTTTCCTTTATACTTCGGCCCTGGGCGGCGTGCATGCCCTGATAATTCAATTTTTAAATTATGGCCGAAATGCCATTCCAATGCTGGCCGCCAGTTTTACAACCGGCATCTTCAAAGAAAAAACCATTCAAAAAGAAAATGCCACCGCATTCAAAGAAGGAAAATTTCGCTTTCTCCTCGGCATCGATATTTTCCTGGCTACCATCATTTCCTGCTATCACATCGTCTACGCCGCCTGGTAACCACCAGACCCCGACCAGGCTTTTGTGACACCATTCAGACTGTTGTCGTTGGTCAGATCGCTCGCAATCTTCAGGCTCTCTGGAGATGACGTCTGCACCCGCTGTGCCAACCAGCAAAATCAACCCGATATTGTATTACGAAAAAATACTTAGCAATTTTCTGGTGATTTTATATTATTATGTGATCTCGCAGGTAAGTTAAACTCTGACTTGTGTCGAGTCAGTGTACAATCTTGCCTGTTGGGCATGACTGTGTTATTGTTTCTCCATATTTGTGTCGAGGAGGATCCTCCACCGTGAACAGAAGAGCGATCATCATAGCATTAGTGGCATCCCTGGCCATTTCAATGCTTCTCTGGAACAAGCTGCAGACAAGCCAGCCGGCTCGTATTGAAGCGCCCACCGTGCAACAGCCAACCATTCTGAAAAAATCTGTTGTTGTCAGCAAAGGCAGGCTTGCAGCACGCACCCGCCTTGAACCTGCAATCCTCGCAGCCAACTTTGAAATGCGTGACCTGATCGCTTCTTCAGTGCCAGAATTGGCGCTGACCAGCATTGCTTCACTCACCAACCGCTACACTTCCGTCACCATCCTCCCTGACGACATCATGACCCCGATCCGACTGATGGATGAAGCGCAGGTTCCGAACCTGGCCCGGGCTATTCCACCGGGCAAACGTGCTGTTTCTATCGCCGTAACCAAGGCAACTTCGGTCGGCGGCTTCATTCAGCAGGGCGACTATGTTGACGTAATCGCCACTTTCAAGCCACGCAACAGCGAGCCGATCACCAAGATCGTGCTTCAGGATATCCAGATTCTCGCGGTTGGCGGAACCTATGAATTTGAAGGAACCATGGCCTCTTCGACCCCGACTATTGCCGCCGGCAAAGTTGAGCTGGTTACCCTGGCCCTCAACCCGGTCGATCTCGAAAAACTGATGTATCTTGATTCGGGTGCCAATTTCAGACTTGTGCTGAAAAACCCCCGTGACAAAGACCAGAAAATCACCACCAAGGGTGCCACCGAGCGCATCGTTCTCAGCGACCTTGGTCACCCTGATTTCGTAACCCAGGTTACCAAACCGGTCGAAAGCAGCGGCGACGGCAGCAAGGTCGAGCCGGTGATCGTTGTGCCGGTAGACGATGGCAAGGTTGAAATCATGTATGGTGCCACCGCCCGTCGCGAAATCTACAAGTATGGTGGCCCGGCGGCCGCCAGGTTCCAGAGCCTGCCTTCCAACTTCCCGAGCGCACCCTCCGACAGCACTGTGCAGGCGGCCCCCACAGCGAATGACGCCGAAGCAGCGGCTCCCAGTTCTGAGAACCCGATCGCGGCCGAATAATCAGGAGAAAACCCATGAACAAGATAATAAGCATTAAGAGACCGGCTCTGCTGATCCTGGTGTTGCTGGGCGCCTTTATCGGTTTTACCCTGCAATCCGAAATTATGGCGGCTGAAAAGCTGATGATTCCGATTGGCAAATCTACCGCTATTCCCGCGAACGGCGTTAAAAAAATCATGGCCGTTAAAGAGGGCATTGTCGATGTTCTCAACGTTTCTGACGAAGAAATCATTCTTTCAGGCCTCGGGCCTGGTGAAACCCAGCTCATCCTCTGGGATATGAGCGGCCGCCGCGTCTACGACGTCGAAACCTTCTCAGAAAACGAAATTATCCAGGCCAAATTCACCTCAATTATTACCAGCAAAAATATTCAGCTGATCATTTTTCCTGATTCTGCCTATCTCAAAGGCCAGGTCGGCTCCGAAGACGAAAAAACCCGCGCCGAAACAGTTGCCAAAAGCCTGCTCGGCAACAAGCAACTTGTCAGCCTTGTTGAATTCGAAGTCAACACCCCCTCTCTGCAACAGCGCATAGAAGCCGCCATCAAACTGCCGACCGTTCAGGTCAGCGTTGTCTCGCCTGAATCCGACCCGACCTCTGAAAAAAACCTGCTCGGCACCGATACGGTTGACCTGCGCATCGTGCTGCACGGTACCGTGAACGATCAGAATGACTACATCCACCTCTGCGAAACCGTTAAGGGTTTTGTACAAGACCCCAAACAGATCAGCAATCTCGTAACCATCGAAAACCCGATTCAGGTTGTTTTTCAGGCCTACATTCTGCAGGTCAGCAAGAACAATACCGATGAACTCGGAATCGAATGGGGCAGGATGACCACTGACAATGGCGTTGAAACCGGAGTTCTCGGGTTTCTCGAAAATGCCGGCAAAACCGCGGGCCAGGCAGCTCTTCCCAATTATATGAACCCGGTCTACTTTAAGAATATCAACCGGTTTGATCTCATTACCGCCCAGGTCAAAGCCTGGGAAACCTCAGGCAAAGCCAAGGTTCTCGCTAATCCGAAGCTGATGGTCTACGCCAATGCCGGTGCCGAAAAATCTGAAGTGCTGGCCCGCAAAATTTCTGGCGCCGGCTGGGAAAAACTCGACGATGCCAACGAAAACGAAACTGACATAGAAAAAGACGCCGGGCTGGCTTTTGTGAACGTCGGCCAGGATCTCTATTACCCGAAGTCGATAGATAACCAGGGCAACCCGACTTATGATGTTGCTAAAGCCTCCCTCAAGCTTCTCATTCGCGATATGTTCGTCAACAATAACGAACTGAAATTCTCGGTATTCGCAAAACAAGAAGAACCCAGTTTCCTTCGGGGCAACGACGGCCCCCCCGACATTCTTAAAAGAAGCATCATGACTACCCTGAAGATCAAAGATCAGCAGACTGTAGTTCTTGGTGGCCTGATCAACCGCCAGGAAGGCGTTTCTTGGAAAGGCGTGCCGGTTCTCAGCAAAATCCCGTATCTTGGCCGCCTGTTCAGGAGCAAATCGGTCACCAACAGCGAGAACGAACTGGTTATACTGCTGACCCCGAAGATCGCGAACCGCGAAACCGATCTGGCGGGCAAGAGCAAATACGAAACCGTTCCGGTGCCGCGCCGCACCGATAAGCTTGAAAAGCTGCACGACATCTTTCAACAGATCAAGTCCAGCCACATCCCTTCTGATAACTGAAGCAACCTGATATCTGCCCGGGCCAACCGGGCAGATACAGTTGACAGCGAGATAGCCAATTGCCCAGCATACCTACCATTAAGCTCCTGATCGCCGATGACATGGATGAGCTACGCTCAAATGTCCGCAGGATGCTGAAAAATCAGGACAACATCAGGGTGGTCGCCGAGGCCCGCAACGGTCGTGAAACGATCGACATGGTCAAGGAATTCCAGCCCCATATCGTTCTGATGGACATAAACATGCCCGAACTCGACGGTCTGAAAGCTTCTGAGATTCTGGCTAAAGATTACCCGAACGTGCAGACAGTGATAATGTCAATACAGAGTGAGCAGGAATACTTTCGCCGGGCCATGAAGGCTGGCGCCAAAGACTTTCTCATCAAACCTTTTTCGACGAATGATCTTGTCGAAACCATCAACAACGTCTTCAACAGCTGGTTGAAAGACAAACCCGAACTGTTTGCCAACGAGCCAAGCGCTGAGATACTGACCTTCTTCGCTACCAAAGGCGGGGTCGGGCGCACCACCCTGGCAGTGAACCTCGCGGCCAGCCTGGCATTGCGCGGCAAAAAGACCCTGCTCATAGATGCCTCGCTGCAATTCGGGGATGTCGGCATAACCCTGAATCAGGCAGCCAAGAAGACGATTTCGAATATAGTCGAAACCGGTGATTTTGGCTTCAATGACATCGAAAAGAACATTACTAAGCACGAAACCGGCCTCGACCTGCTGCTGGCACCTCGTGAACCGGCCCTGGCCGATGCGGTCAAGACTGAACATCTGCTCAAGATCATCGATATGGCCCGGCCGTTTTATCAGTATATAATTTTTGACATGCCACCGATGATCACCGAAAAAGAACTGGCGATTCTTGACCGCAGCAACCTTGTATTGCTGGTGGCGACGCTCGAAATAAGTTCGCTTAAAAACACGAAAATCTGTTTAAAAACTTTTGGTGACATCAATTTTGATATGAGCAAGGTCAAGCTCATTCTGAACAAGGAAATTTCCAACGTTGGCATCGGCAAGGCTGACCTCGAAGCAGGTCTGGCAATTCCAGTGTATGCAACGGTACCCATGGAAGCCGAAATCGCCCAGCGGTCTCTGAATCAGGGTGAACTCATCGTGGTAAAAGCACCGGCCAGCGCTATTGGCCGGTCGATCATCGGTATGGCCGAGCGGCTTGCCGGTGCGAAGGTGCAGGTCGATACCGGCAAAAGTGCCATTCTTAAAATAAAAGATCTGCTTTTTGGTTCAAATTAACGGAGGTAAATGGTAATGGGTGGTCTGCTTTCACGTTTAAACGAAGAAAAGAAAACTGAAAAATCCGGAATTATTGAATCAGCGACAACGCGCGAAATCTCTGGTTTTGAACGCCTCAAAGAGCGCGTTCACACCAAACTGATCGACGATATGCCGCCGGCTATCATGGCCGAACCCAATATTGACAAGAAGCGCAACATGCTGCGCGAGCGCATTGGCGCCGTAATCGCCGAAGAAAGCCCTAAAGTTAACATTACCCTGACGCAGCGCGAGTCAGAATCACTGACCAACACCCTTCTCGACGATATGGTTGGTTTTGGCCCGATCCAGCCGCTGCTCGACGAAGAAGACATTTCTGAAGTCATGGTTAACGGGCCTTTCCAGATTTATTATGAAAAGAAGGGCAAGCTGATCCTTTCTGATATCAAGTTTAAAGACAACGACCACGTCATGCGCATCATCGAGCGCATCGTCGCGCCGATCGGCCGCCGCATCGACGAATCGGTTCCCTACGTTGATGCCCGTCTGCCAGATGGTTCGCGCGTTAACGCCATCATTCCGCCACTCGCTCTCAACGGCCCGACCATCACGATCCGCAAATTCAAAAAAGAAGCTCTTGGTATCCAGGATCTGGTCAAATTCGGCACCCTGACCCAGGAAATGGCCTCGTTTATCGAAGCCTGCATCAAGGTTCGCCTCAACATCGTCGTCTCTGGTGGTACCGGTTCGGGCAAAACCACGACCCTGAACATTCTCAGCTCGTTTATTCCCGAAGACGAACGCATCATCACCTGCGAAGACGCCGCCGAATTGCAGCTGCGCCAACCTCATGTGGTGCGCCTCGAAACCCGCCCGGCCAACATCGAAGGCAAAGGCGCGGTCAGCATGCGTGAACTGATCAAGAACACGCTTCGTATGCGCCCCGAACGGGTAATCGTCGGCGAATGCCGCGGTGGTGAAGCTCTCGACATGTTGCAGGCAATGAACACAGGCCACGATGGCTCTCTGACCACCGGCCACGCCAACACGCCCCGCGACATGCTCGCCCGTCTTGAAACCATGGTTCTCATGGCCGGCATGGATCTTCCGGTTCGCGCCATTCGCGAACAGATCAGTTCAGCAGTACACATGATCGTTCAGCAGTCGCGTCTTAAAGATGGTTCGCGCAAAGTCACCTATTTAACCGAGATTCAGGGTATGGAAGGCGACAAGGTCGTCACTCAGGATATTTTCAGGTTTGAACAGACCGGGGTTGACGAGAAGGGCAAGATTCAGGGTCGTCTCAAGCCGACCGGTATCCGGCCGAAGTTTGCTTCAAAGTTTCAGGAATTTGGGATAAACCTGCCACCAAACATTTTTACCGACACGGCAAAAGGATGGTAAGAACTTAATGCAGCTTATCTTTGTAGGATTTGTGGGCGTAGCAACTCTGTTGTTTGTGCTGTTGCTTTTTTCTATTCTGGGCAAACCGCCCGGTGAAGAAGTACGCCACCGCATGGAACAATACCTCGTCGAAACCGAAATGGCTGCTGAGCAGTATAAAACCCCGGAAGACGAAGAAGAAAAGCCAGTTGAGGAAGTCAATGATGACGACTGGGTGAAAGAAAATCGGGCGGCCGGTGGTGGTGCGAAGAAAATTCTCGCCAACATGGGTACGATCATTACCCCGAAGGGTATGGCGATCAGAATAGCCGACCAACTCGCCAAGGCTGATATTCCGCTGAAGGCCAATGAATTTGTGGCGATTCAGTTTCTGGCTATCATGATTTCTTTGATCGTGGGCATGGGTGTGTTCAAGAATCTGCTGGTAGGCATTGGTCTGGCCTTTGCCGGGTATTTTGTGCCGCTGTTATGGGTTTCGATCGCAAAAAAGCAGCGGGTTCAGGCCTTCAACGACCAGATACTTGATACGCTGATCATGCTGGCGAACGGTCTGAAGGCCGGTTACTCTTTCCTTCAGTCTCTTGAAATGGTATCGCGCGAAACCGCGGCTCCGATGGGCAAAGAACTGAAAAGGGTTCTCAAAGAAAACAGCCTGGGCATCAACCTCGAAGAAACGCTGATGGCCCTGAACATGCGTGTTGAAAGTGAAGACTGGGATCTGGTGACCACGGTCGTTTTGATTCAGAGACAGGTTGGTGGTAACCTGGCCGAAATTCTCGAGAAGATCGGCTTCACTATCAGGCAGCGCATGAAGATCAAGGGCGATATTCAGACCAAGACTGCTCAGGCGAAGATTTCAGGTCTGCTGGTCGGCGCTCTGCCAATTTTGCTTGGTCTGGCGATTTTTGCGATCAACCCAGGTTTCATCATGAAACTGTTCACCTTTCAGCACGGCTGGTTCAGGGGTTGGTTCGTGGTGGTCGCCGGTGCGCTCTGGGAGTGCATGGGCATGTATATCATCATGCAGATCGTTGACATTGAGGTTTAAGGAGGAAATATGAACATTATTTTCATGGCTCTCGGTGGTTTCATAATTTTCCTCGTTATTCTGCTGCTCTTTCCTTCGGGCAGCAAGAGCGACATTCAGGGTCGTCTTGCCTCCCTTGAAGACTCCCCGGAAGTAAAAAGCACTGAAGTTCAGGAAGCCGAGCTGAACCGGCCTTTCGTAGATCGCGTTATCAGGCCTTTTTTGGCACGTCTGGCCGGCAAGCGCGACCCGAAAGAAATGAAGAAGGTTCAGAAGGGTTCTCTTAAAAAAGAACTGGCCCAGGCCGGCTACCCGGGTGGCCTGACGGTCAATGAGTTTGCTGTCATTCAGAACCTTTTCAGGGTAATTGCGCCCGCCTGTTTTGCAGCGGCCGCGATTGTTGTCGTGCCACAGTTAACGCTGATGGCGGCGATGATGGGTGGTATTCTCGGCTTTCTTGGGCCTAGAATGTTTCTGAAGCGCCGGGTTGCCGATCGTCTTCACGGTATTCAAAGGCAGTTGCCCGACGTTCTCGACCTGCTGACGGTCGCGGTAGAAGCCGGTCTCGGCTTTGATGCCGCCTGCGACAAGGTGGTCGAGAAGATGCGCGGCCCGATTCCTGATGAATTTGGTCTGACCCTCAGACACATGCGCATGGGTCAATCACGCCGTGACGCGTTCAAGGGCATGGCCGACCGCGTCGATCACCCTGACCTTAACGCTTTCATATCTGCGATCGTGCAGGCTGACCAGCTGGGTGTTTCCATTGGTTCGGTTCTGCGCATTCAATCGGAGCAGTTGCGCGACAAGCGTCGGCAGCGAGCCGAAGAAGAGGCCGCCAAGGCTCCGGTTAAGATGATGATCCCACTGGTATTTTTCATTTTTCCGAATGTCGGGGTGGTCATTGGTTGCCCGGCAATTTTTCAGATGATTGAAGTTATGTCTGCGAATCCGATGTAAGGCATGGAAACTTTCATGAAAATCAGTAATGAACGTGATGGGCAGGAACTGGGCAGCCGCATTCGGGTTGCCGGCAGCTTCTGGCAGCGCTTTCGCGGTCTGATGCTGGCTGACGAACCGGCGGCCGGCGAGGGTCTGTTGTTGTCGCCCTGCAACTCGATTCACATGATGTTCATGAAATTTGCGATTGATGCGGTTTTTCTCGATGCGAGCAATCGAATCGTCGCCTTATATGAGGGTTTACAGCCCTGGGTTGGTGTATCAGGATGGCATAGAGATGTAAGCTCTGTTCTCGAGCTTAAATCAGGTACAATACAAAAAACTGGTATCAGAGTAAGCGATATTCTGAGAATGGAGCGAATCGAATGCTGAGCAAGCTTGTTAACTTTACGAACCGCAAAGGAGACGGGAAAATGAATTCCAAGAATTCACTCCTCAAACTGGGCATGGCCTCCCTGGCCTTCTGCCTGCTGCTGACCGCTTTTCTTACCGGCTGCGGAGGCTCCAATTCCTCTGGCAGCGCCACAAACGCCGCGGCCGTCAACGCCGATGGCCAGGTCCTGCCCACCACCTACTCAATCCGCGGCAAACTCGTGTCTGACCAGACCACCCAGTCCCCCGCTGCCGGTGTAAACATAAAGCTGTTGGCTCAGGATGTTGTGACCAGCAAGTTTGTCGATACCGGAAAATCCGTAGTCACACTCACCTCTGGCGAATACTCTTTCACGAATCTTGTCAGAGGTATTTATGTTCTGTCGGCACAGGCAAATGCGAGTTTTCAAGAAAGCCAGATGCTCGTGATTATCGATGCATCCAACGCTGAAGCCAATGTTGTTACCGACAACATGATAACGGTTCCGGTAGGCACTCCGACCTCCGGCGAGGTCACTCTCAAGGGAAAAACTGTTTCTGACGCCACCGGAGCCAATCCGATTGGTGGCCTGACCATAACCGTATCGAAAATGGACAGCGCCGGAAGCTGGCAGCTGGTTACCGACAAGGTTGCTCAGACCCTTACCTCCGGTGAATTCATTTTTCAGGGGATGAAGGCCGGAACCTATAAACTTGACATCAGCGGTGTCGTAGGTGGGGTCAACAAGTATAACGCCACTTCAAAACTTGCGATTATCAGCACTTCTAATAGCCTTACCGAACTAGATCTCGGTAATGTAGTCATTCTGCCCTTTGGCAACACGCTTACCGGCGAAATTACCCTGAAGGGCAAGATCGTCACTGACAGCACCGGTTTAACCTCAATCAGTGGCCTGATCGTAAAGCTTTCAGTGCTTGAAGCAACCGGGAACTGGAAACTTATCGCCGACAAGGTTGCCATGTCTCTATCAAACGGTGAATTTGCATTTACCAGCCTGAAAGCCGGCACCTACAAACTGGACATTGACGGCGTGGTTGATGGAATCAACAAATACACCGCCACCTCCAAACTGGCCATTATCTCTACAACCGTTACCACCGAATTCGACGCCGGCAATATAATAGTATTACCGTTTGGCAGTATTCCGACCGGCGACATGACCGTCAAAGGGAAAATGGTGGCCGATTCTACCGGTGAAACCCCAGTCGGCGACCTGATCGTAAAATTGTCAATCATGGATCTGGACGGCACCTGGAAAAGCACTGGGAAATCTGCCGTTACCCTGTCTTCAGGCGAGTTCGTTTTTTCACAACTTGAAACCGGAAACTACAAACTTGATACAGATGGTATCATTGGAGCAAACCACAAATACTCTGCGCTTTCCAAGCTTGTCATTGTCAGCAGTATCAATAATCAAACTGAAATCGATGCTGGCAATATAGTTCTGACTCCTGTACCAAACCCCATAACAACTATCCCGACTATTAACCTAAAAGGCAGAGTAATAGATATTCTCGCCAGTTCACCGCTCAGCGTAGCGCTTGTATCGGTCGATACCGGCCAATCAACAGTTACTGACGGTTTCGGCATGTTTGAGCTGAGAAATATTGAAGTTGGCACAAGACGTTTGATCATAACCAAGCAGAGTATGTCGTCTTATACCGTTTCATTTGAAGGAAAAGATACTCCGACATTCACCGGTATTGTTTTGAACAATACTCAGTATCCTATTATTTCAGAAGCCGATCATACCGTAGACCTTTTTGCACAGGGTCTGGACTTTAAGATCACCCTGCTGCAGCACATGTCAGGTAGTCTCATGGGAACAGTTAAAAAATTTAAAATCGAAGATGGCGTTGTCAGCTATAAAACCGAGGCGAAAAGTAAATATGAGTTTGAGCTCTGGCAGGTTTTTCCTGATAAAAGCACTGCCCGACACAGCTCAGTACAATCAGACGAGGACGGCGAATGGAAAATGGACAACCTGCCGCCTTATGAGGACAACTCAGCTCTCTGGTATGCGGTGGCTCCTGGTTCTTTAGCCACTGTACAGCAGGGGCAAACCGGAAACGTTGTTGCTTTTACTAACACCGCTTCAGAATGGGCAGGTAGAAGCCCGATTCTAGCCAATGGATACAAGATTCAGGCTGGCCAGACAACCGTTATGGATTTCATTTTACCGTCATTCCTTTATTACACCTATGCAACTAATGTAAAACCTGTCGAAGATGCCGCTTTTGCCGCAATCAGCACCGCTATATTTCCGGATGATTACGCCTCAGATCATCTAACCACGCCTCTAAAAAAGGTATATTTCAGCTGGACCCCGACAGCCGCGTCTCAGACCCTCACTCTTGAATTTTCAAGAGCGTATAAAACCACAGACACGTCAGTAATTCAGCAAATGTTCCCCTCAGAATTCGGAAAAACAAACACCAAGTCTTTCTTGTCAAGCAGCATTGGGCTTGACTTTGGCCGCTTTGCCTGGCGCACCGTTGTATATGATTCAAAGGCCCCTGCGGTTCCAATACCCTCAATGTCACACCTCTACACGGTAATCCCTTCCTCTGAAGACCTGACACCCTCTTCCGGTACTGTAATCATACAAAGCACAGTAGCAAGCTATACGGTTACTTTCATGGCTCCGAATGATGAAGATGCAACTGGCATTACCATGGAACTGTATCATGTCCCGACACCAAATACATATCATCTCATTGCCAACCCGGCAGCAAAAGACATTTCTAAGTCAGCAGTCTGGTCGATTGAATTTCCGAATGGTAAGCCAGGCGCCGGTGATTATCAATGGAGAGCAATTTATTACTACTCAGATGGCCCCAGAATGACTTCAGAATTTGCACCCATAAAATTCCAATGATCTAACCTCACATTCGCACCCCAGGTTCAAATTGTTTGAACCTGGGGTTTTTCTTTCAAGAGAATTTTTCCCTGGTTGGTGGGGTGAAATTACGGGCGGGGGATGATTTGGCTTGCTTTTTCGTGGCTGCCGCGTTTTTTGAGCCAGATGCGCGTAAAAGCCTTTCAAGTAAAAGGTTTCAAAAAAAGCCGCGAGCACTACAAAATGATATTGTAAAAAGAATGATTTATGTTTTAGCAGCGCATTTAATAGCGAACAGAATCTTGAACAAAGCCACCAGAGAATAAAGAACCAGAGCAGACAGAAAGACAACCCTCCGATCTCGGCGATTGTGCAGATAGATGGCCTGCAAAAGCATGCAGCAAAAAATCTGCGGAATTTGCGGATAAACTCTTGCTATCGCTCTCTTAAACAACAGATTTGCCTAGTAATCGCTCAGAATGTTAGACTGAATACATTCAAAAAGATGGCGATAAGGCAAAGTCTTACCAGGTGAAACAGGTCAGGGATGTAATTATTAGATACAAGCTAGGGAGTGAGCTCTGAATGAAAAAATACGAAATCATCATATACTGGAGCGACGAAGACCAGACATATATCGCAGAAGCACCTGAATTGCCTGGCTGCAGCGCGCATGGCCCCAGTCGAGAAGCAGCTCTTGAGAGCATACATTCAGCTATTGAACTCTGGATAAAAACCGCAGAAGAGTTCAATGACCCGGTTCCCTTGCCAAAGGGTCGTCGCCTGCTGCTTGCCTGAAAAACCAGGAAACAAAAATAACCCGCCGATCAGGCCGATTGCGCAGATAACTGGCCACTGAAAAACCCTTCAGCGATCTGCGTGGTCGCCCAAATTCTCTGGGCAACTGCATGCTCATTTATACAATGATATTCTGCGACTTTCTTTTTTGCCGCTTTGCCGGCGCAACTCAGGGCGAGGTGGGTTCGAAGAACAGGTCGAGCAGGATGACAGTTTACTCTTTTTTCAGGGTCTCTGGGTCTTTGTGCGAAATTTTGGAGCGGGAAGTTCGCACGCAGGAAGACGCGGGGAATTTTTCCTTGGCTGGTGGGGTAAAATTACGGAGAGGGGATGATTTTGCTTGCTTTTTGGGGTTTTATTGAGCATGCTTTTTGCATACCTGTATTTATGAAGAGCATAATTCAGGAGATTTCAGGAGAGAGTTATGACAAACAAATCGTTGCACCAGAACAATAACCGTCGGGGCAGCATACTGATGATTACGGCCGGGGCCGCTTTTTTTCTGCTGGCCATGACCGCCATGGTTACCGACGTCGGTTATCTTTATTTTAATCAGGCCAGGCTGCAGACCGCGGTTAACGCCGGCTGGAAAGCCGGCTACGACCGGATGATGGAAAAATCGCAGAACCAGTCGCCGCCAGCGAATTCGGTTCAGGCTGAAGTGCGTGCCCATATTCTCGAGGTGATGAAGTCAAACGGCTACACCGATGCTGAACTGGCGACGGTCAATATCGTATTCGGCCCGAAAAATCATTTAAAAGTTGCATCAACCCAGAGGGTCGGCCTGTTCTTCGCCCGGGTTATGGATTTCACCTATTCAAACGTTGGGGCGGCCCGTGAAAACAATGCCCTCGACCTTGGTCAGGGCGTTGTACCTCTGGCTATTCCTCACGGTGTCATCAAAGACATGTCACGCAACACCTACAGCGGCGAACTGTTCGGCGGCGGCTCAGGTTTTATACCTGGCAGCGCCTATATTCTCAAGCTGGGTTCGGGGGGCGGTTCAAGCGATGTGGCGGCCCCATCGGCAGCTGAACTTGGTGCTATGGCCGGCCTCAGCGAAAATGAACCGCTGAGAATGATTTACATACCGATGCGCTCAGGTCAGGCCCAGCCATTGCTCGCCTACGGGGTTATCTTCTGGTGTCTGCGCTGGGGTAACGACGACCCCGGCACCTATGTTCCGGTCATGTGGCTGCTCGGCAGCAAGGCTGACGGCGGGCCCGACGGTTCGTTCATCACTTTCTACAACGCAAATATCATCGCCCAGCTCAATGCCCGGGGCATAACCTGGGCAGCAATCGAAGGCACGAGAATCGACGAACTGCTCGGCGCCGCCACGGTTGTCGAAATGCTCTTCAACCGACCCAGGGTCGCGGTGTATTCAAACCGTGGCCCCGGCACCATTGCCGGTATTCTCGCTGCTGCCAATATCCCCTATGGGGCTTACAGCCTGCTCTATCGCAATCACGTCGCCTACGACCCATCGGTCAACACCGTCTTGAATGACGCGGCGATGGTCGGTGCCGCCCCCGACAGCTATCACCTTATTCTTACCGAAGCATTTGAAGACCTGACCGGCATGAACTATGGCTGTATTTTCAACACCAAATGCTGTGAAGACATGTTTCGCGAAATGCGCTTCGGGGAATCGACAAACACTGAAAACCAGAGACTTGCGGTGGCGGCGTTCATGTGCCCATACTGCCGGCAGTATTACGCCACCGACTACGCTTTCAACATTGACCCGAAAAATAAAGACACTGATGGCGACGGCTTTAACGACGACTACCCGAATCAGCGCGAAAAAATCTGGAGCAGCGACCGGGTTTTCTCTGGCAGCACCCTGAAAACCTGGACTCCCCGCTACGCCGACGTCAGAGCGAACTGCCAGAACCTGCACCGGCGCTGCGTTGATCGGGTCAACAGCAACAATAATTTCTATTTTAACCTGGTCAGCCCGATTGCCGCCCGACCGCTCATGTGCGGCGACCCGACAGCGAGATGCCGAAGCTATCTGGCACAGCACCAACTGGCCACCGGGCTGGGTTACGCCGCCGATGCCGGTTCGGCACCAAAACCCAAAGCCATTCTCGACATGAGCGGGTCGTCACCATCGTTAGACCCTATGGCCGACGGCTGGTTCAATAAAGCGACCCCGCTTCAGAAGCTAAAATGGGCGGTTGCCGAAAAACTGCGTGCCCATGTTAATGCCGGCGGCTACCTGCTCGCCGAAGACTTCAGCGCCGAAACCCTCGAACTCGCCTTGTTTCAGTCAGCAATTAAAGCCGGCAAATCAGTGTCAGAGGCATACGACAACTGTCTGACCTTTGAAAACTTCGTTTTCAGACTTTTTCCGTTCTCGGCTTCGATGTATTCAACGATCAATGGCATGGCCACAGGCCCGGCACAGCTGTTTGGCATGGAAATACCAGCTGACATGCGCTGCCAGACCAACGGCAACGCCAACACCAGCGGCGGCATCACCAATGTTTTCGCTACCAGCCTGCTGAAAGGCCTGGCTAACCTGCTCGGCAAATACAGCTCAACTCAGGTCAAGTATCTGAAAGGCAAACTCGGGCTCGGCGATTTTGCCATGATCGGCGGTGCCACCTACGCCGACAACGCCAGCAAACGTCTGGTTCTTAATAACATCCTCTACGCCTCATTCTCTGACAAAATAGTCACAGGCGGCAACAACCTGCCGCTTGCCGGCAAACAGAAGAGCAATTACGGGCCGATCGACCCCGACAATATAACCGGCGGCGGCGCCAGCGATTATACGGATCGCTTCAAATTCGGTTTCAACGGCCCGCTGCAGATCAATGACCGACTTGTAACCGAAACAGGTAACATGCGCGGGCCGACTGACTCGGCGGTCGACTTCAGGCTCAATGGCGACGGTACTTACCCGCCAAGCACCAGAATCATCGTGCCGATAACTGATATTCCACCCGAGGCGCAGGCCAATCAGCCGAATGCCAAAACCATCTACGACGTGCAGGGCAAAGACCACCCCAATGGCGCCTATACCCTCGACCAATATGCTTTTACCTCGTCGATTCGCATCATCGGCTTCGCTGAATTCGAAATTGTTGACGCCAACGACCCCCGGGCGCGTGTCGGCGAAGACTACCAGTCAGGTGATGCGGGCGACCTGGGGCCATACCAGCCCGGTCAGGTCAGGGCACTGTTCGTCAGATATGTCGTCAGGCCCGGTGATATCCCGCTGCAATGATCGGGTCTCAGCATGAACCCGCACCGATCAACTGCTCGCAGAGCCGTGCGCATGTTTATTGATAACTACATAATTAAAGCTCCCTCTAATAAATCATTAACAGGCCCGGAGAGAAGACGGGCCGTCGAACAGACTCTATTTTGTCTTTGCAGGGTTCAATAAAATCGCTATTTTATAAGCCCTGGTTGTAAGAGAGCAAATTGCTGAAAAAAATTAGAGCGCCCAAAGTGGCGCTTTATTTTTTTATAAGATTGGGTTAGAGTATCTGGTGGATAATTGTAGCAACGGCAGAATAACCGCAGGTCGGCCGGCCCGTAGCATGAGGTAAAAACACCACAAAGTATGTGGCATTTTTCGCAAGCTTTTCGGGGCAATCGAGAATATTTCTTTCTGATAGCGGGTTTGCTTACACGGTACAATTTTTGCGAGGAATTATTCAGGAGAAACAATAATGTTGCGAAAGAAAAGTAAAGGTCAGGCGATTGTCGAGTTATCTCTGGTTTTTCCGTTTTTTCTGCTGATTATCGTCGGCGGCATCATTGACTTTGGCTTTGCTTTCTACAACTATCTGTCTCTGCAGCAGATCGCCAATGATACGGCGCAATGGGCTGCTGATACACTCCAGACTTCTGATGCCGCAATCAGCACCTTTGTTAACAACAAGAAGCCTGCCTGGTGGAAGGGAACCTTCACGCTTTATGCCGTTGAGAGGTCGACGCTCCCCATTACCGGTGGCAAGGTGGTCAGAATTAAGCTGGGTTATGAATCTCAGACCTATACACCGTTTTACCAGGCAATGCTGAAGGCAGCAACTGGTGACCCCGACATCAAACTGGTTGCTCTTGCCTCTTACAAAGAACCCCAGTATGTCAAGACCAGGTTCTGAGCGAAGAGGAGACAAAAACATGCAAAATCGCCGTGCAAAAAGAGGTCAACAACTGGTAGAAATGGCATTAACTCTGCCGATTTTCATTATGGTGATCATCGGGATCATCGACTTTGGCAGGGCCTTGCACTGCTGGTCGAATCTGAATTACCAGTGCGTTCAGGCGGCCCGGGCAGCCGGGAAACGCATTCACCCGCTGATCGCCCGCAACGTTTTTTCCAAAGACACCCACCCCGCCCTTGAAGTAGTTCAAGAAGCCTTCTGGAAGAATCGCTCACCGATGATGCCCGAAGCATCTTACAGCAACCTTGAATTCAAGGGAGTTGGCAACAACACCGGGGTTGGCATTGCCAAAGAAACGGTTGAGATCAAAGCTTCTTTCAATATGTCGTTGATGACCCCGTTTATTGGCGCTCTAGTTGGCGGCACTAATCGCGATGGCGCAATCACCATCAGTTCTATTGTAACTGAACGCAAGGAATAGCGAGAGAATCCCTATGAATAATGCAGTCAAAAACCGAGCCGGGTCCATAATGCTGATGACGGTGGCTTTTGGCGTGTTTCTGCTGAGCATGACTGCTCTTGTGACTGACGTAGGCTATCTTTATTACAATCAGGCAAGACTGCAGACCGCGGTCAACGCTGGCTGGAAAGCCGGCTATGACAAAATGATGGAAATTAAAGGCAGCGGATCACCCATTCTCTCATCCGCCCAGAAACAAACGGTGCGTCAGCACATTCTCGAAGTTATCAAGTCAAATGGCTACACCGACGAGCAATTGGCCAGCCT
>DAOPYA010000028.1:41824-46262 GCA_035352635.1 Candidatus Rifleibacterium sp. | reverse complement strand
TGGCCGCCTTTGGCGTCAAGCACGTAGTCGGTGTATGGGCGAATTGAGGGGTGATGATTCGCGGGTGCGAAAAAGAGGCCGACTCGCGTGCCCACTGGCAGATCGTTAACGTCGTCGCCGATGTAGGCGATCTCATCGGCACTCAGGTTTCGTCTCTTCATTATTTCAGCGAGAACCAGGCCCTTCAGGGGAATATTCTGGTGCAGTTCGTCGAACTTAAGTTCTGAGGCACGCTTTGTAAGTGCTTCAGAAGCCCGGCCGGTTATGCTGCCAGCCAGCAATCCTGCCTGGTGCCACATTTTCAGGCCGAGGCCGTCAACGGTAGAAAAAAACTTCATTTCAGTGCCGTTGCTGCCAAGAACGATTCGCCCGTCGGTGAGCACCCCGTCGCAGTCAAAAAGCAGCAATTTAATTTTCTTACAGGCATTTTTAAAGGCCTGTGGCGATTTCAGAGAGTTGTTCATGTATGGCCTTTCATTGAGGGCTGGCGAAGCCATTCGCCCGTAGTCGCGATAAAATACCATACAAACGCCCTGGAAGCAAACACCGCTCCGCAAGCCGTATTCGTATTTATGTCATGGAAATTCTTGTGTCTGTATTGGCGAGGGCTGTGTGAGAGGTGCAGAGTGATACAGATTGCTGAATGCAGCAACAGCCACACCGGTTCTGAAAAGCGGGCGTGGCTGTTGCTGAGAGTGATTGAAGTTGGTAATGCTCAGAAGGCGATTGTACCGCCGAAGACGAAATTACTGTTGCGTTTATGAGCTATGGCTCCGGGAAGATTTTCGTAATCACCGTCGGCAATATACGCGGCATCGAGATAGAGGGCATTTTGATAGTTGAATCTGAAGCCGAGGCTGAAACGATCGCCGTTGAAATCGTAAGAGAAACGCAGGTGATCATTAAGTGGCACCAGGCCACCGATTAAGAAAAAGAACTGGTCTGCTTCGCCGGTGGCGCTGCGGTAATCGTAGCCATAGCCACCGAATCTGGCGCGTTGAAACTTGTCAAAACCGGTATTGTTGTTGTGGTATCTGAAGTGATATTCAGATGGCCCAAAGTTACCGCCAACCCCAACCCAGGCAACCGGCACCCCGGCTGAAACCCAGGCTGAATGATAACCGCCGCTGGTATTGAAGCTGCCACCCAGAGTGACATTGCCGGGCACCTGGTATTTGAAGTTCAAAAACAGGGGTTCCTCAATATCGTAATGATCCTGATTGGCGAAGGTCTTGTCAAAACCTACTTCAAGACCATTTTCAACACCCCAGGCAGCGCTGATGGTCGAATCGAAGTAGTCCTGGTCAGTGTGTTTGACATCCTGAAGATTATAAAGCGAAAAGGTCTGAATATGAACGCCGACTGCCGCCTTGGCAGGTTCGAGCACTCCGGGCGATGGAACAAGAATGGCGCCGGTGCCGCCATTAAGCGACAAACCCTGTCGGGGAGTCAGGCGTTCGGTGAGCAATGGCCTGAGTTCACCAGGAATTCGGGTGTCGGCAGGCAGAAGGAAACGCTCGCCGTCGCGTTGCGGCGTGTTTCCAAGGGTTACCAGCTGATTCTGTTGCCCTTGAACGTAATATGCGTCAGCGTTCAGGCTGCGGTAGTTTTGCGGGGTTTCGAGGGTGGTGAAACTGGTAGCCTGTGGAGCCGGAGCCTTTTTTCGGGTGCCAGCTAAAAAACCCTGGAAACTCGCGAGATCGAGGGCGAATCCGCTGCTGGCAACAGTCATCAGCAGGGCCGTAGCAGTGGAAATCAATTTTTTGCGACTATTCATGCTGCCACTATCGACAGTATCAATTATTTTCTGAACGAAAAATTAACGAAAAATTTCCCGAAAAACCGGGTTGCAAAAATTACCCGGTGACAAAGGGTTTACAGTTTTCTTGACTTTGCATAGGGGCAAACCTATAATGAACCCTGAATAACCGAACAATAGAAAGAACCGGGTGTACATGACGCAACTGGCATTTGAGAACCTCCTGCTTCAGAATGGCGCAGTTTCGCTGGCGAAGGCGGCAATTCTCTGCAGCATGATCGAAAATGATCTTGATGATGATCTTGTGGCATATCTGGTGCAACAGGGCGTCAGCGCTGTTATTACCCGGGCCGGCGGCAGTGGCGACAATCTCAAGAACAAGATTTTGCGCAACACATTCGGAGCTGCTGAAAACAGCGGTCTTATTGCGGTTAACATGAAGAACCGGCATGTGATTTCCCAGCTGGTTGATGAGGTTTTACGGTCGATTGATGGCCCGATGATGAGCATCATCGGGGGCGGTCTCAAGATTGGCCTGGCTGTGCGTGACCATGATATTGCCATTGCTGTTTTCGGCAGCATCGGTTTGCCTGGTCTTGATGTAGATCACGAGATTTCGGCCAGCCGGATTCTCTACCATTGCCTGGAGGACTGACAAATGATCGGTGTAGTCGTGATAACCCATGGATCGCTCTCAGAACAGCTGGTGGTAACCGCTGGCCTGATAATGGGTGAGCAGAAAGATGTTTACGCCGTTTCTTTTACTGCGCGTGAATCGCTTGATAACCTCAGACAGAAAGCCAACGCAGCCCTCGAGAACTACAAGTCCGACGGGTGTCTGATTTTGACTGATATCATGGGTGGCAGCGCCACTAATGTTTGCGTCGAACTGATGAAAAATGAAAAAGTTGAAGTGCTGACCGGTGCCAATCTGCCGATGCTGCTTGAGGCGATCAGCTACCGTGATGGGGCTGATCTCAAGGCTCTCGCAGCCAGAGTGCAGGCCAGCGGCATTAAAAGCATTATTAATCTCAAAGAATTCTTTGAAAAAAGAACTGCAAAGAAAGCATGACAAAAGTTACCGCATTTTTAAGAATTGATGATCGCCTCATTCATGGGCAGGTAATCGTTGGCTGGATTCCAGAAGTCAGGCCAGACCGCCTGATCGTTGTCAATGACAAGATCAGCGAAGATATCATGCGCCAGGAACTCATGGCACTCAGCGTTCCGCCTGAAGTTGAACTGCAGTTTTTTTCGACCGCTGATCTCGAAGCCGAAGCGGTGTCAGAGCACTCGTTTTTGCTGGTGGCTTCGCCCCGCGATGCCTGGGAATGCCTGCAGAAGGGCATATCTCCACGCCGTTTCAATGTTGGTGGCATGCATTCGCGCGACGACAAACAAGAAATTTTCGAAGCATTGCACGTTGACGACAACGACCGTAAGTATTTCGAGTTGATTCTCAAATCAGGAGTCAACCCGGTTTTTCAACCTACACCACAGAATGACCCAATGCCATTGGGCGACATCTTGTAAAGCGAGGGCAGAATATGGCTTCTATTAATTTTTCCAAAGTTGTAAAAACTTATGAAGGTGCCAAGGAAGCAACCGTTAAAAGCATCGACCTGCACATCGAAGACCGCGAATTCGTTGTTCTGGTCGGCCCTTCCGGTTGCGGCAAAAGCACCAGTCTTCGCATGGTGGCAGGCCTTGAAGACATTACATCGGGTGAAATCAGGATTGGTGACGTAGTGGTCAACAACCTGCCCCCGAAAGACCGCGATATTGCCATGGTTTTTCAAAACTATGCGCTTTATCCGCACATGAATGTCCGCGAAAACCTGTCTTTTGGTCTGAAGCTCCGCAAAATTCCCGAATCAGAGATCAATAATCGTGTCGGCGAAGCCGCCCAGATACTCGGTCTGACTGATTTCCTTGATCGACTGCCGAAACAGCTTTCGGGTGGCCAGCGCCAGCGCGTCGCCCTCGGCCGCGCCATTGTTCGCGAGCCCAAGGTTTTTCTCATGGATGAACCGCTGTCGAATCTTGATGCAAAGCTTCGCGTGCAGATGCGTGCCGAAATTAAAAAGCTGCACCAGAGACTGCGCACTACTTTTGTGTATGTAACCCACGATCAGGTTGAAGCCATGACCATGGCTGACCGTATCGTGCTGCTGCATGAAGGCATTATTCAACAGTATGATGTGCCCGGCGTAATCTATGACCGGCCCGCCAATGTGTTTGTAGCTACTTTTATCGGTTCACCGCCGATGAATGTCGTTAAGGTCAGGCGCGACGACAAGGGCCTGATAATGCAGCCCGGCAAGAACAGCGACCGCACTCACAGCTGGCAGATTGGTCTTGCCGAGCATTTCAGCAATGATTTTGAAGATAATATGCTGATGGGCATTCGCCCCGAGCATATTCTCATCGACAATCCCGACAAATCGATCAAAACTCTTGAATTGCCCTGCAACGTTGAATTGATTGAGCCGATGGGCGCCGAAACCTATCTGTATCTTGAATGCAACGGGCACAGCATCAATGCCAGGGTTGAGCCATCGGTCAAGGTCGAAGTCGGCCAGAAGGTGACCGCGCATATTCCGGTCAGCCGCTTTCACCTCTTCAAACAGTCAGACAGCACCAGAATCAAACGCAAAGCAGACTGACGACCGCGCTCTT